>NZ_JBECOT010000043.1:0-35160 GCF_040104395.1 Pseudoalteromonas sp. BZA4 | reverse complement strand
ACCTCAAGCATGACGCGCAAGCCAAAGGCGAAGCAGGATGAACAAGGTCGGTATGTGTCAAACAAAGCCAAACAAAAGGCTGGGCTAAACAAGTCTATTTTAAACGTTGGCTGGCACATCATAGAGATTTACACCAAATACAAGGCCTACCAAGCAGGAAAAGCCGTCTTCAAAATACCCGCCCCGCATACCAGTCAGGAGTGCGCTATATGCGATCACACTCACCCCGACAACCGTAAATCACAAGAGCTATTTGTGTGCGGTAACTGTGGCAATACTGACAATGCAGATAACAACGCATCAAAGGTCATAAAGAAACGGGCAATTAACCTAATATTAGACACTGGAACGGTGTTGTCTGACGATGGAGTTCTAATAACTCAGGCAGATAGTGGACGTGGAGGCAATTGTAAGACTAGCCGAGTAAAAAGCTCGACTAGCGGTGTCCAACGAAGCGTCAAAAAAGAAAGGTTAGTAGCTTAGGCTATTATCTTGGAAGCTCGATGCCTTTAGGCGCGAGTAGTTCACATAGTTAATTGTTGAGATTGATGCAGTGCTTTTAGGGCCGATGGATCTGTAACATTCTCTGTGAGTTCATTGTAATACTTAAAAACCTTTAAAAGCTTTGGGCGTTTCTTTTTAGTTGTGACAAAATGTTGTCAGTCAACTTTAACCAATTAGTTTCATATTCCCATGTCTTTTTAAAGTCTGCATCGCTTCTTGAACTTTCAAGCATTTCTCTAAAATCGAAGACATCTGAAAAATTATCAGCCGTAACATCATACCTTCCATAACCTCGGTTTTCAGGCACAATATATTTTAAAAAATTAGATTTAAAATCAGCTATAGTGCTTACCAATTCCTCTGAATTATTTAGCCTTTCTTCTAAGAATTCTTTTTCAAAATCTGTAATTGTGCCTGTCGCTTCTAAAGCACCAGATTGGTTTATAGCGATTCCCCAATTTTTATTGGCCAATGAAGGGTTCTGCCGATTTACATCTGAAAGAAGTGAGTCATAGGGAGACAGCATTTTTTCTACCGCCTTAGGCAGACTACCTCCCGGCAAATATAATTCACCAGTAGCAACAGCTAGCTCATGCATATAGTCATCAACTGTTTTAGTTATGTCTATCTGGCTCGATGTCATCGTCAGCGGTTTGGTATACGTTTGGTTTAGCTCTGGAGGCGCGCTTTCATGATATACGTCATCCGCCAATTTTTTAAGCTCAGTTTCTAAAAGAGCCTTGCCATTTATAGGTGACTCTAAAGTCACATTTTGATTATTAAGTGGTTGCGGTAAACTTCCAGAATTAACCTTCATAATACGTCCCTGATTTAGTGATGTAATTTCATATCGGCCTATTCTGATGATTCTTTACATTCATCGTTTTTTAAAAAAGGCAGCCAAGCTAATTGTATTATTATTAGGGATAGATTATTCTTTAAAAACTTAGGGGAGTAGTCTCTTGCATTTAGCAAGGAAACTGTCAACAGTCTCCGAGCAACATCGCTCGTGGCAGTTTCGAACCGTATCAGGTTTTGACAAGACTTAAGGCAATGGGTCATTTCGGGCAGAGGTGGTTTATTGCCTTATTATTCCAGTCTGCCCTAAGGGTAAATAATGAAACTACGTCACTGCCAAAGCTCACTTCATTTTGTAAATAGACCTGCCATACGCCTATCAGGTATTGCTATAGAGGGGGCTCAGTCATGGTTTTAGCTATGACAGCTATTATTGCGGGGTTTATCTTACTCGTATGGAGTGCAGACCGCTTTGTTGAAGGAGCGGCATCTACAGCTGGTCATGCTGGCTTGCCTTCAATTTTAATTGGTATGGTTATTGTTGGTTTTGGGACTTCGGCTCCGGAAATGGTTGTATCAGCAATGGCTGCAAGTGATGGAAACCCTGACTTAGCGTTAGGTAATGCACTTGGGTCCAACATTGTAAATATTAGCTTAATTCTTGGTGTAACAGCCATCATTGCCCCTATCACTGTTCAGTCTAAAATTGTTAAAAATGAGCTTCCCTTACTATTAGTTGTCGTACTTTTTTTGGGGTATTTGCTGTATGACGGCGCTTTATCAGTGGTTGATGCAAGTCTGTTGCTGGGCGGATTAGTCTTGTTCTTAGCATGGTCTGTGTACTCAGGTATGAAATCACCGAGTGATACCCTTAAAACAGAATTTGATACTGAGCTTAAAAGTCACGCCATGTCCTTAGGAAAAGTAATTTTCTGGCTCATCGTGGGCTTAACATTACTCATTATTAGCTCTCGCATACTTGTTTGGGGAGCGGTTGAAATTGCAACTGCGCTCGGTGTCAGTGACCTTATTATCGGCTTAACTATCGTTGCATTAGGGACATCTTTGCCAGAGCTTGCAGCTTCTATTATTGCCGCTAAAAAGGGAGAGCATGACATCGCAATTGGCAATGTTGTGGGGTCGAATATGTTTAACATCTTAGCTGTAATTGGTATCGCTGGTATTATTGAGCCTATCCCTCACATTTCTACAGACGTACTTTACCGAGATTGGAGTGTGATGCTTGTACTTTCCGTCATGTTGTTGGTTATGGCTTACGGTTTTGGCCGACAAGGCAGGGTAAACCGTTGGGAAGGTGGTGTCTTGCTTACTTCTTACATTGCTTACAATGGTTACTTAGTTAACAGCATCATTAACTAGCTTTCGTTATCAAATCATTTAGAAACAAACGCGTATATTATTTATATTTAAAGGGAAATCACCGATGGAAACCATCATAAACTTTTTTTCTGAGCACCAATTACAAATCATAGCGATAGCCAAGAATACATTGCTTACTATTTTCATTTTAATAGGAGCTAGTATTTGCTCAAAGCTACTTAAACGAGCTGTACATAAAGGTGTTTACCGATTGAGCAAGCATGATGAAATCATTACTAAGCTGCTTACCACGCTATCAGGCTATGTGGTTTATTTAATTGCAATTGTGATTATTTTAGATTTATTTGGAGTCAATACGGCCAGTCTTGTCGCACTCGTCGGTGCCGCAGGCTTAGCGATTGGTCTAGCCCTAAAAGATACGCTCAGTAATGTGGCTGCGGGGGTCATGCTACTTTTCTTAAAGCCTCTAAAAAAGGCAGAGTTTGTTGAAGTGTCAAGCTATACAGGGAGTGTAAAAGATTTAGGTCTATTTACCACTGTCCTTGAAACCGCCGATGGTGTTTTTGTGTCAATCCCAAATAGCACGGTTTGGGCAAATGCGATAAAAAACTTTACGAGAAACGAAAAGCGTCGCATGGATATCACTGTGGGTATTTCTTATGGTGATTCAATTGAAGATGGGCTTGCGGCATTAAGGGAGCTTGTTAGTGAAGAATCTCGAATTTTGATTGAGCCAGCCCCTCAGTATTTAGTCCACACATTAGCAGATAGCTCTGTGAACTTGCAGCTTCGTGCTTGGGTCGCTACACCACATTACTGGGATATATATTGGCAAACACAGCGTAAAATTAAAGATAAAGTGGAGAGCAAAGGGATTACTATTCCGTTCCCTCAACGTGATTTGCACATAATAAACGGCGATAAAAAATAATGAAAAACCTCGCTCAGTCCTAGCACGTTTCTCTATGATAGAGTGACAGGACTGGGCCTTTGCTTGAGAGCATAGCTCGCGTGTAATAATTTAAAAACAGAATTTACTATGCTCAAATATTGGTATAAAAACATTCCAGCACACCACAATAGTCCTGAGCTATTTTGGCGAAGCCGTTTGATCGCCCATTCTTTATTGATATGTACTGTGTACTTCTTTGTACTGACTGTTATCAATATCTTTAAATTCAACAGCTATGAACTCGCTTTGCTTGATGCGGTTGGGCTAACTTTGTCTATTTTACTATATGTTTGGTTCATTAAAAGCTCAAAAATTAAAGCGGTTTCATGGGCTGTGGTGTTATTGATTAACAGTTTAATACTGACATTTATTATCTCAATTAACGGCGCGGCCTATTCATTATTTTGGGCAACATTAATTCCTCCATTTTCATTTTATTTAGTAGGTCGAAATTGGGGAAGTTTACTTAGTGCGTTTGCTTTTGCAGTGTGTGCTTTTATAGTTTATGAACACTCACAGAATCCGGAACCTCTTAAAATTGGCCTTGGCTCTGTTTTTAATATTATTGAAGTTGCCATTGCTCACATTGTCTTATTTCGTTTCTATGAAAAAACTCGGTTTGCTGCTTATGATACGTTGGCTGAGAAAAATCA
This sequence comes from Pseudoalteromonas sp. BZA4, assembly GCF_040104395.1. NCBI lineage: Bacteria > Pseudomonadati > Pseudomonadota > Gammaproteobacteria > Alteromonadales > Pseudoalteromonadaceae > Pseudoalteromonas > Pseudoalteromonas sp. BZA4. The sequence continues at coordinate 30,912 of NZ_JBECOT010000043.1, read as the reverse complement.
GCTTATTAAAAAACTCGCTGAAACCGATAAACTCACTGGATTGTTTAATCGAGAAAAACTAGATAGAACGCTTTCAAGTTTACTAAAAAGCTCGAATTTTGGTTTCATACTACTAGACATTGATTATTTTAAAGAAATAAACGATACCTATGGTCACTTGGAAGGCGATAAAGCGCTTGTCATTGTTTCAAATAAATTAAAGTCAGTATCTCCAAGTAAAGCGTTATGTGCTCGTTGGGGTGGCGAAGAGTTTGTAATCATCATTGAAGGGGCAACCTTAGATGAAACAAAAGAGATTGCAACGACCATTATTACAGATATAAATGGTATTTATTTTCACGAAAAAAGATTGTCAGTCAGCTGTGGAGTGACGGTCAGTCGTATTGATGATAATACGTTGACAGTAATTGAACGTGCTGATTCAGCTTTATATCGTGCAAAGGAAAATGGCAGAAACCGGATTGAGTGCATACTTTGATATCATTTAAATCTTTTCTAACTCACTTTTCAAAAACGATTTAGAAGAAGATTTCGGGGCAAATACTTTAAACTGTATTAATTCAGACAAGATCTGACATTCGGCTTTTGCAGCACGCTACCTAAACAAGCTTGTGTTCGTGAGTTACTCATTCCTCTTACACGTAAACAGCGTCAGTTTTTTATAGCCTCGTTGCCGAGGGTCCTAAATATGCTTTTGCAGTGTTGCTATGTATCTAGATGTTAGGAATGATGCAAACAATAAAGCAATAAAAGGTATGTATGCCCCAGCTGTAGGGTAAAAGTTAGGTAGGGCGAAATATACTATGACACCTACTAAAATACCTTTGGTTAGTTTCTTAATAACTAACATACGAGTCTTTGTTTTGTTACCGAATGTATAAGCCCTAATTCTCCAGCTATAAACACCAATAACTAGTTGAGCAAGTGCGAAAGGCACTAAAATATAAAGCCAAATCATTAAAAGGTTTGCTCTGTGTAAGATTTGGTATGTAAGCGTTTGTATGTTGTTTGTTACTCTTTTAACTAAAGGCAAAAGCTTTGCTGTTAGCCTGGCTAAAGGGTTTTTATCGTCTGTATCTCGATTTACCTTGTCCAAGAAATACTGCTTAAATCCTGACCTTACAATGATTGTGTTGTAGTGCCTATGCGATGCATCAGTAAGGTTAAGCCAGTTTTTTTCACCGATGGCCTTGTAGCTCGCTTTAACTTCATTTTCTAGCATTTTGTTAAAGCTGGTGGGGTTTAAAGCAAGAACCTGTGCTGCCAACGCAAATAGAATAAAGATGAATAACTTTGAGTATTCTTTTTTTCTATTTTGCTCTCCAGACTTATCCTTATACAGGTCTTCGCTGTCATTCTCATAAATCATGACGAAAACGCCTCCTTAAATGTAAGGGTTTTACTTTCATCAAAATTAGGAACGCCGAAATAGAACAGGTGTGAACGCTTCACAATCTTGCGCAGTAGAAAGTGTTGTATCATCAGTAATGATTCTTGATTTAACTCTTTTTCAATCAAGTTTGGTTTAGCGCGTATTGCTGAGTTCTTGTGCGTGATTAGAAACTGGCTGATTGTCTCTAAGAGTGGGTCCCATACTGCAATACACGAGCCTGACCCCCCTGTGTAGACCATAACATCGAGTACGGCTGTAAGTTCACTTGTAACCGTGAAGAGAAAGGATTTAAAAAACTCTGCTCGGCTCAGATGTGAATTAAGTACAAGAGAGTGCTGACCAGCTTTATTAATGATGTGATTAAATAGATCTACATCTTGTTGTGGATGCTTCAATTCATCCCCAATAAAATCTAACAAATATCGAAGTGTTTCTTCCACAGCAGGTGCTTTCTTGTAGATGACCGAGTATATGTGCTTGTTATCTTCTGAAAGTGAATTATTCACATTGCTTTTTTTGTAGCATCTACTTTGGATTTTATATACTTTTTCTCTGCTCATCGTTGTATTACCGGTACTTTAGCTTTGATTGTTCTGCCGTCAGCAAGTCGTGCTACATATTGTAAAATAGGCAGCGAACCAAGTAGGCTTTCGTTAAATGCTTTGTCGTTTTGTTGTGTAAGCCTCTCAGCGTATGAAGAACCAAAGTCAGTCATGTCATTTGTGTTCCCTGAACTTTGACCTAAAGTGATTTGCTGGCTGGTTATTGGCACTTCACCAAATTGGCTGGAAGCATATTCTTGAGTTGATGTGTCGTTTGCTCTCATAGAGAAGAAGTTGTTGCACAGACCTAATACACGGTTTGCAGTAGCTGGGTCTGTTTTAGCTTCAATATCAGCTTTAGTTTGGGTTGCAATAAACATTTGCATAAATGCTGCACGACCTTGGGCTAATAAATTCAAAAGAGCATCATTCCCAGCAATCGCTGCATGTACTTCATCCACAAACACCGCTACTCGACGGCCTCTCCCTTCTGAGAAGTTGTATCGTGAACCTGCTACAGCAGCAATGTCAGCTAAAACAAGTTTGCTCAAATAACCCGCTGTCTTTGTGTCGCTGAGAGAGTCAAGCGCCATGTAAAGTAGTCCTCCATTTTCAACGATGTCTGAAGTGTCTACATAACGACTGTCTTTCTCTCTTATTTTCCCTGATTTCTTTGATACACCTTCAATGTGATTTGATGTGTAATCTGTAGTTTCACTTTCAGCTGTTTCGTATCTAGTATCCTCATCACGCGCATCTAAGCTTTCTGCTATCGCCTCTTCTGGTGATATAAGCTCATCCATAGGTGTAGATGTAAGGACGCTAAAAATAGGAAGTAAATTAGCTGTCATCTTTTGCATATGCTCGGCGTTGTGCGTAAGCAACTGAATTATGCCATCCACTTCTGGTGATTGATGTTGTTGAGATATAACTTGTTGATAGTAATTTAGCATTTGCTCTAAACGAGTTTTCCCGAAAGAGCTCATTTTGGCGCTAAGTTGAGTCTCCCAATCTTCCCCTAAGCATTTAGCGTAGTGTCTTTCAAGGCACTTTTGAGTTAAGGCGGTTTTGCCTGTTGTCACATAACGAGCAATCGATTTGATTTGTGGTTGTATGCCCGCATAAAGCATCGCGTTAACTGTTGAGTTTATGACGTTCCAGTTGAATCGAATGAAGCTATCTTCTTTACCCGACTCAACCATAATGGATGCGATACGTTCAGCTATCTCAGTCGGTCTATTCCAGTTTTTAATCGGATCTATTGTGCAAGATGTAGATGGTTTAGAAGGGTGAAAGTAGTGGAAGTGCTCGCCCTTACCAAAATGCTCCATTTCCGCTTGTAGGGCTTTGCGCCACGATGAATCGTTTTTTGGGTCTAATACAATGACGGTATAGCCTTTGTGGATCATCGCGAGGCTAAGCAAAATGAACATTGTTGTTTTACCGGTACCAACATTGCCCATAATCATAGAGTGGCCAAAGAACGTTTCAGCATCTACGTATTGCCTTTCGGCATCCCCGACACCATCAATCCATGGCTTACCGCCAAGCTTTAACGTTTCTTTACGCCACTTTTTAACGAATGGTTTAAGAAATAGTGGAAGCTTCACCTCTTGTTTGTCAGAGTATAATCCTTGTATTTGATATGAGCGATTTGCATGCTCCACGCCCCATTCAAATCCATTTCCAATGAATATCTTGTTATTTCCCTTCTTTTTGTTGTTTGGATTTAGGATATTCTCTTTAGCCATGTGCTCTTGACGTATTGCTTTTATATCCTCGAATTCAATCTTGTTGAAGAAGATTTTGCACTGGCGTTTGACTAGTGGAATTGCCTTTAGAGTGTAGTGTCCACATTGAGCGGTGAGTATTGTAGTGATTCCAAAACCCACCATACCGATATGGCCTTCACTCTCAATAACGCTTGAAGTAAAGGTTACAACACCAGCGGCTAAAGAGGCGTAAGCCTTATTTAACTCATATACAGGGCGGTATAAATTTTCGTGGAATAATGGGTTACTACGTTCCTGCGTCATGTTACACCTTAATATGTATGTCATTCTTATCTTGTACGATTGAACTCGACAAGATATTTGTTTCGCTGGCTTTGCTGTTTGTGACGGCATTAACAAGAGTTTTCTTATCTCTTATAGGTGCAATTAAAAAGCCGTCTCTTAACTCAACTTTTTCGTGAATAATGTTTCCAAATAATAATTCAGCAGTCTTAGGGGTTAAGCCAATAGCAAGCAGAGATTCAATATCTAACTTTGCTTTCTGAGATGTATTATCAGCCGCGGTTACATCAGAACTATCCTGATTTTCAATTGATTTCGGCTTTTTTTCAGCTTTTTGGTTTTGACTTGATTCAAGCGGCTTCGCTTTAACGTATTTACGCTTATTGATGATGAAGTAACGAATTAATGCTGGTGGCTTTCTTTCGATAAGCCCCGCTTTTTCAAGTTCGTTTTCTAGATTGTCGTCAAGGTTGTCTTTCCATTTATCATCAACAAGGTAGTAGTTTTGACCATCGATTAAAATCGGCTCTAAGGTCTTTATGAACTCAATGGCTTTGGTCGTTGAAGTCACCTTAATACCACTCTTTGGTTTTGGGGCTGCTTTTTTAAGTGTTGTTTCGTTATTTTGCTTTTCCGGTACCTTTGCGCTTTGTTGGTTGGTTGGAGCAAATAGCTCACCATTAGTGTTCTTTGGTTTTTCCTTTTTAGGTTTATCTTTGTTTGGGCTATCCTTTTGAGCTGCTTTTGCTTTTTCAGATGGATTGTTAGGCTTAATGGGCTCTTCCGCAGTAGCTTCTCCTTTGGCTTTACTGGTATTAGGCTTGCCGTTTTTTTGCGGGCTTTTTGTTGCCGAATGCTCAACTTTCATTTCTAGAGAATCACTATTAGCTTTTAAGTGAGCCGCAGCCTCATGAGCAATAACATTTTCTTCGCTTATGTATCGGTAACCCTCACTTGAGTAGATGACTGCGTTTAGCCCCATGTCGAGTTTTAATAGGCCGTAACGGTTTGGTGGAATAACTTCACCTTTAAGCAAAAATAAAGGCCACTCCAGACGAATAACGCCAATACCGCCCTTAAGATTTTTACTGATGAGTAAATCAATACCCTCAGACAGGTTAGTAACAGTTTCAAAAAAGAGCGCGTAATCAGTTTTTTCTTGCTTACGAAGAATGCCCCTATCCATCATTTTTTCACGCAAAAGACTTGGGTTGTTAGGAACAGTTGGATCTGATTGATGCATTTCCTTTGCTAACTCATTGAAGCATTCAGGCCACCGAAGGTATATCTCGTTATCAATAGCAATAGCTTTACCTTCTGTTAGCCATATTTTGGCTTTATCTTGCATTAGCTTAAGGATTTTCTCGTGTAATGCTGACTTCCTTGCGCCAAGGTCGTTGTCCCAAGTTGTTTGAATGTCTTTGGCAGTTGAAATATAGTCAGCTGAGCGAACCGCTCTTTGTAAGTAGCCATCTATACCTTGATAGTTTGCAAGGGTGGTGCTTATGTCTTCAAGTAAGTTGCCAGGGCATGTGCCTATGTACCTCTTTGCATCAGGTGTGAGGATTTGTTGAAATATGGGTTGCGGAGAAACTTCATGCCCCTTATGAATTCTGTCTTTTCTCCATCTAATGCCAACTTTTGTTATTTTGTTTTTTTCTTTCCAACTAACAAGGTCCTCTATAATTGGAATCCAGATATTATTTGGATTGCTTTTATCGTAAATATCCATATCAGTTTGCATCTTCCCGGCATCGTGCACTAAGCCGCAAAGCCATGCGGCGTACTGATATCTTTTTGTTCTTTGTCTCTCGATGTCTAGAGGGAATTCTTGAGGGAGGAATTGAGACTTTGCTTGCCTTAATGCCAAATCAGCTACTTGTAAACTATGTTCAATTAAGCCGAACTCTTTAGCATGGTGATAACCTTCAGAAGCAGGAAGGTTGCCACAATATCTAGCGTAGTTTTTAATCGTATCTATAAATAGACCCTGAAAGGTTAGGTTCTCTTTTTCCCAATCATGGCAATTTCCAAAACAGTAGCGAGTTTGAGCAATTAAATATTTATTATCATCAATGATCTGATTAACTAACTCTGGGCTATTCGAACTATCAAGATCTACATTGCACTTCTTTGCGTCATCTCTCATCAAGCGAGCGGCATTTTCACTTTGAACGATTAGATACTTTTTCTGAACTTTAAAAAAAAGCTTAATTAAAATAGTAAAAGGAATAAGTAAAAGCTTCATATTTCTCTCTGGAAAAATTAGGCGGTTTCCCGCCTAGTCATTTTAAGCTGCGTTAACTTTTGAGTTGCTTGACTGTTCGGTTTCGCTCTTAGAGTCTGCAGTAGGGCTATCCAATGAAGTGGATTTTGAGTCAGTCTTTTTTTCTTTGTTTTTAATTGAAGCTTTGGCTTTAATTTCTTCGTTTTGTTTTAAAATAAGACTGTCATCTACATACAATTCTAGACCACCTCGAATTAACGAAATTAGTTGGGTGGATTTAAATCGACCCCCACTTCTGTCTTTACCAGGTGATGTAGCGTTGCTAATTTTTGCTACTAATTTTCGTAATAGACCAATCGCTCTATTGCTGTTTTCATGACGACCTAAATCTGTAACAAAACCGGTTAACCAAAGATTTTCTAATTCTGCTACTTCATTATCTAAAGTTTGAATTAAATTTAGTAACTTCCAAGTGACTGGATAGCAAACTGGTACGCTTGATTCATAAGAGCTTGGTGTCATAACTTCTGGTGATTCTTCTAAACCGGCATTTTCCATAAATGCTTCTTTTTGTTTTTGTATACTTTCGATTTCTTGGTTAAACCAATCAGCAAGCTCTGACTCCCAAGCGCTTACTTTCGAATAGAGCTCATTTTCTGTAGTGGTTAACATTAATAATGAACCAATGCGTTCATAAATATTTAATGTCCGGTCACCTTCGTTTTTCCAAAAGTTATGGATGGTGTGTGATTTGAACTGGATATTAGTAACAAATGTTTTATGGATTAGTTGGTCATTATTGATCATGATTTTCTTCCTCAGCTGGAGCGATAAATAGTGTTTTAGAAAGTTTGCAGATCTGCTTTTTCAAACTAACTCTGGATGAATGCAACACTTCAAGTGACTCCCTTAATGGAGCAAGTTGCATTTCAGTTTCCCAATTAATTTTTGCGTGGCCATCCTCGCAATTTTTACTCAGTTGTTTTTCGGTATATCCTTTTTTTGTTGGTGGAATTTCTTTCCCCCAATGCCTATTAATTTTCTTGATAGGTGAGTACTCATGAGAAACCCAAGTGATGTAAAATTTTTCAGAGTTTTTTCGCTGCCTAACTTTTACTTGTAATGTCGATTTTTTAAAATAGCCCGACTCACCATTAATTTGATCTATAAGAACTCTCCTTTTTTTGTGTTGGTCACAAATATCTTGCGCACTTTCTACAATTGGTTTTTCAGCATCCTCGATCGCCTCTAAAACTAATTTCAGCACTTCTATTTCTGTAGACAGCATCTTTAACCCCGAACTTTAATTGAGACTTAATTATGCTTTGCAAAAAGATAGCTAAAGTCGAATTTTCAAACGTATATTCAAAAAAATTAGCCAAAGCACGTTTTTAAATGTGGCGAACCGAAAGTTGAAGTGAACTAAACCTCAAGGGTGTAACTGGGAAATAAATCTAGAGCAATAAAAAGGCTTGCTCTATTTAGATGCAAATAAAAGTTTTCTGCGTTGCGAAACTGCCAAGGAACACTGTGAAGGGGGATTGTTTTTTGCATCATAGATACGCAAAAACTTGTCATTGAATGACATTGGTTAAATTAACTTTTTTCTGCATCATAACTACGCAGAAAAACCGTATTTATAAATTGGGGAGCAATTGCGGCAGGTTTAACATGTAGCCAAACCGACTGTAAATGTTGAATGGTTGCATCATAATCTATGCAACGGAATACCTGTGAGCTTTAAGTCACCTTGTTTTAAACGGTTCTAAAGAGGATAGTTAAGGAAAAAAATATCATTTACGGTTACTGCAATAAAACGAAATTTTGAATCATATATGTAGCAAACAAACTTAAATTATTTGAAATCTAAAAGTTGAGGGCTTTGATGCTTACATCATCAATCTACTCTACGTCTTTTTGTGTGTTGATTTATTTACTTAGAAAAACCTGGCCTTAGCTAACAGAGGGGTTACCCATAATTTTATGAGCATGTTGCTATAGGCAGCGTTGGTATCATGAATAGCAATTTTAGATTTTATAGAATGTGAAGGGCCTTACCTAAAAACTAGAACTTGAATAACCCTCTTTTAAAGTTAAGTGCTCACAATCCGTATAGTGGATAGTGTTAGCCAGTAAAAGATAAAAATCACTTTCCGCAAAGCGGTTAAATTGTTCGCTATATGTTTAACTCATCTTTCATATGCATTTTATGAGTTGTAAGTTCTCTGAAGCTTCAGATAAGCTCATTTAAAGTCCGCCATATGAACCATAGTAAACTTAAGCTTATTCCTCTTAAAGGATGTCGTTGCTGTTTGGTTATTTCCGCACTATGGAAAAACTGCTTCCAGTATTCTTCCGTATATGAACAGGGACTTTGTCTGGTGGTATTTTCGCTGATAATCAATTCTTTCACGATTTTGTTTTTCACCTAGGAAAATAAAAGCATTAGTTTTGCACCATTCTGACTTGATTATGGTTGGCTGAAAGTCTTCACTTCTAGAGCCGTCATGCTCAACATCATAGTGCCACATGCTTAAATCGTAAAACTCAGTTCCGAATTCATTGATGTATTCATTGAATAAATTAATTTTCTCTATTAGAGCATTAAGGTTTGGATGATCTCTACTAGGGCGAAGGGAGAATGCTACTCCGTATCGAAACGAATTATTTTCAAAGCCGATGTTAAATTGAAGCTCGGCTCGACCTCCGAAATGAGCTCCCCAATTTTTTTACTCCCCTTTGGTCAAATACATACTTTGAGGGAGCTCCTGATAAAGAATGAATATTTTTCCTCAATTCTTGAAGGTTACCCAGCTCATATTCTGTGAGCATTTCATTAATTTTATTTGCAATGTGAAACAGAGATTTCATTTAAAGACCTAAAAGTTATACCTGAATTGAGTATTACATTTGGATTGTTAATGGCCAACTTTGATTTTTGATAACAGTACTCGACTTAAATGTCTGGTTATAAAGTATTAGTGATTGTGGTTGTGTTTATTTTTTAAATCATAATGTGGCGATTTATAAATAAATTAAAATTTACAAAATCAACCGTTTAAAATTTCTATAAATTTTAATTGTGAATTATACACTTTGTATAGTTGCCAATTTAGTGAGCTTCTGTTTAAAATGTAGCTTCATTGTTAATAATTTTTTATTGGTTGTGTTATGGAAAATCGAAGTCAATTTTTGGATGAAGCAATATCTATTCAAGTTAGTGCGTTGCTTCTAGTGAAACATGCTGCAGTTGTAGATATTCAATTGGCTGCGCACCTTTTCTGTATTCAATCTGAAGCTGATGTAGTTGCTATACGTGATGCAAGTACAATGGCATTGCAACGACTTGCTAGAGAAAAAACAGTTATTAACGCGGCATCGCTTGGTCTGAATGGAATTAAACAAATGCTAGATGCTATTAAAAGTGCTGAGAATAATGATTCAAAACTTGGCAAGCTTAAAAACTTAGCTGCAAGTACCTCAATCGCTGTGGTAGGGAATTAATTATGAATGCAGTTAGTTCAGAACTCATAGGTTTAGTGGATGGAAGAAGTGTTTCATATAATATAACAAGGGACATTTCACTGATTGTTTCGCTGATGTCTCTTAATGCAAGACCTGCTCTTGTTGCTGAGCTCTTTCCTTATATCAAAATTGGACGCTATAAAGAAATAAAAAGGGAAGTAGACACTATTTCTTCTAAGCCATTTGAGTTCAAGAAAATTGCAAATTCGGTTGGGTATGGATGGGTTGATTCAAACCGCGAAGGATTTTTGATAGCGAATCTACTATTTAATGAAGCTAAAGCTCTTTACCCTAATTTTGATTTTGATAATCAGAATGTTTTTGCCGATATGCTTGTTAATGTTTGTATAAGCTTTAATAAGCGATTCCAAGATTTGGTCGACCCAATTGACATTAATCAAGTTAATTCATTGTTTTGTGGAATTTCTAAGCAGGACTTATACCCAAATAGATGCTCATGTGGCCGCTTTTATTTAAGAACAACCCAAAGCTTCACTTCTTCTTGTCCTTGGTGCCGTTGTGGTGTTAATCCTAAATCAGTGAAAACAATAAAACTTAAAAAAGTAAATATCCATCATTTCGTTCAAGAGCAATCAGTTCGAGTACAACACACGCAAGTAGCTAAAATTTCGTAGGTTGAAAGGAATGAGATTCTATTTAAGTTTAACCATTGTAGCATTGGGAGTAATGAATGCTGGCTTTGTGTCTGCTAAAAGCTCACCGGTTTCTGGAACAGAAAAGCCTAGTAGAGGATGGCACTTTTACGAAGATCCTGAGCTTGTAGATGAGGAAAAGCAAGAAGTTCCAAAGGCGCAACCTCCTTCTGCACAGCCAAATGACAAGAAACAACCAGAAATGGTTGAAATTAATTCAGCATGGTTAAAAGAAAACCTTCCTAAATTACTCAATATAGCTATTGATGATCCTAGTACAGAGAACATTTCTAACTATTATTACGCACAACGTTTAGCTATCGACAAAGCGAATGCATTTAGCGATCAAACAAAAGAATTTTTTATGTTTGAAGAGCAACTTTCTGAAAGTAACCGCCGACCAAATTCAAGTAATGCGTTATTTGCTCATAAAGTAAAAACAAATAAAGATAAAGCCAAAGTGTTCAATTCTTTATTCGATAAAGTTGGGCTGTGGATGTTCTATCGTTCTGACTGCCCGTATTGTCACCAACAACTTCCTGCGATGGAGTCCTTAGCTAAGATAATGGGGGTTGATGTGTTAGCAATCTCAATGGATGGCATTCTTTTAGATAAAGAGTTCCCGGGAGTTAAGCATGTCATCGACCCTAACATGACTTTGTCTCGAAAGTTTCAAGTGAGCATTACCCCTACAACAATGCTTGTCTCAAATGATTGTCAGCACTTTCAAACAATTAAATATGGCATGGCATCAGGTAGTGAACTTGTTCAAAGAGCATTCTATGCAGCAAAACGGATGAACCTCATTAGTGAGGAGCAATTCGTTAAAACACAAGAAGTGAAAGACATTCTTGTGTCAAAGGAGCCTTTAGTAGTTGAAAAGCAAAAGTTAGAAGACAACCCTTCAATTCTATCTGATCTACTCAGAAAGCGGCTTAATGAGATTAACCTTTCAACGACATCAAAGGCTCAGTAATGTTTAAAATTAATAAATTAACAGTGCTAATTGCACTTAGCGCTTTGTCTCCATCAATTCATGCTTCAACTGTGATGGAAGATGTCTTTACTGAAGCTGTAACATTTCAAACGACAACTGCTACTTCATTCAGTACACCAACAAGAAACGGTATTAGTTTTGGTGGGGCTTCTTACAGAGTAAAAGGGGTAAGAGCGAATGTCGTTAATTTCCAACCTCCGAAAATATCTGGAGGCTGTGGTGGCATCGATTTTTTTGCTGGAAGCTTTAGCTTAATAAACTCCGACCAATTAGTGCAAATGGGAAGGGCGATTGCACAAGGTGTACCATCATACGCCTTTAACTTGGCTTTAACTTCAGTTTGTCCCTCATGTAGTAAGTTAATGTCAGACCTTCAAACAAAACTTGATGAATTTAATCAAATGACAGCTAATGGTTGCGAAAAGGCTGTTGGATATTTGGGAGATCTGAAATTAGATGACGGCACAAATGCAGTCGATACTTTCAAGAGCTCAGTGCAGTTTGGTGCTTTAGAAGGACTCGCAAATGATGCTTCAGGTTGGTTAACAGATAGAGGTGAGGCAAACGCTACAAAAGGCGATACAGATAATACAGCTGTTAAAGCAGAAAAAAATGGTGTCGAAGTAGAAGTTAATACAGCTCATCATATTCTAGTGAATGCAAATGTCAGTGCTTATACCCATTCCTCAATCTCAGGTTTGGGTGGTGCAAACTTAAAAGACCTGATCATGTCGTTAACCGGTACAACAATTTCTAGAAAGTCTGGAAGCACAAGCTCGACCGATACTGGGATTGATGTAATAACTAAACCTGCAACTGTCTCATTAAGAGATATTTTCGAAGAGTCTGATACAGGCTCAATTAGAGTAATGAAGTGTAAAAGCACAGATCCAAATTGCTTAAACCCTATTGAACAAACTATCTCAAGCAGAGGCTTAAAGTACATTTTTGATGATATAGCAGAAAAGCTCGTTGCCAAAATTGATAAAAGACTGAATGTAGCTCAGACGGCAGATGAAATAGCACTACAAGCTATTGCAGATTTAAATGCTACAGAGTTAGTTAGCGCTTTAAAAAGCCCTCGGTTGGCCGCAAAGACATTATCATTGACAGCGCAGGAAGCTGTAGCTCAGCAAATAATAACGGTACTTCAGGAAGTGCTTCATAACATCAAGTCAAATTCATCTGTAGGTGTATCACTAAAAGGGGCTGTTGCTAAACCATATATCGAATCACTGGATAAGCTCAATGATGATCTTGATAAAATGCGATACAAAATAGGTGAAGATTTGAAGTTGGTTGCTACGCCATATGCGGTTACCCAGGCAATGAAGTAATTTAAAATTAGCTGGTGGGTTTAATGCTCATGTATGATTAAGTTGTTGTGTCAAAGCGCCTTAACAAATATACGGAAAATTTGTTTGTTAAGACGCTTTTTATTGAAGATTGCAAAGAGGGTACTCATTAAAAGTACGCTTAGAATAATAGGTGAGTTAAATCAATAACTGAAGGCAAAATATGGCGGAATCTAGAGAACTTAGAAGCTTTTGGAAAATGGTGATAGCTGTTTTATATATAATTTATCTTTTGCATATCTACGTCACAAATAGGGTTGTTGCTCTTCTCAGTGATGGTACCCCAAATACGACATTAATTTTACGAGGTTGTACATCAGTTGAATGTCATATCAAAGGTACATTAAGAACAGATCCAATATCTTTGGAAAGCTACATTTTGAAAAGTGATGGAACAAAGCTTTATTTTAATCGCGATGAAATTTCAAGTTTGTCATGGCCAGTTATAGGTGCCAATTCTGAATAAGCTTTGTAATCTTGCTACTCTGGTTAGAGACAGGTTATAAACGATCTAACAAGATAATGCTAGCCGAGTTTGAATATTTTAATGATACTGTATTTTGTTTGGTGCTAAATGATCCAGTAATTCCAAGCAAGCTCTTTATTTCATTATGAGCCCATTCAATGAACTTTTGTGAGCCACTACACAAGCCAATACAAAAGCATTTATTATTTCTTTGGTAATATTTCCTAACCCATTCATCACCTTCAATATAGCCTGCAATAAATGCCAGTACATTAGTTGATTGAGATAATTTAGGTGGGCTTATAGTTAAACTTTTCTTACGTACAATGCCAAACTGTTTTAGTGGTTTAGCAATTACCTTAGAGGTAAATCTAACTTCAACCATAACCGCGTTACTTGCAGAAAACCGGTAACTTAAGGTGTTCCCAAAATCTAAATACTTAGCAAAATCGATCAAAATGAGCTCATTGTTAATGTGTTGAGAAAGGCCAATACGTTTATCACCATCAACCCATCCATCTGCAGCAATAAAGCCAGCCCAGAACGCACTTTAAATTGATCCGTCAGAAAAACATTCATCATTTACTGCAAAGCGGCCATAAGCGAGTTTTTTAATTTCAAACTTGGGGTTAAATCCATCTTTACTGGCTGGAAATTGTTGAAGAAAGCTAGGGCCTGTTGAACTTTACTGTACATATTTCAATCAGCAATACATAGGCAACCACATCATTGAAAATGCCAGTGAGACCATGCTGACATAGTTCCGTGCTAATTTTTCATATCTAGTTGATATTGCAAGATAATGTTTAATTCTCGCAAAGGCATTTTCAACTAAGTGGCGATATTTATAGAGACACCAATCGATACTGTTTTTGTCTATATCTTGACCATGATTCCGCTTGGGGATGACTGAAGCGCCTCCTTTGGCTTCAATATATTCCCTCAACATATCACTATCATACCCTTTGTCGCCGACGAAAATGTTCACTTCCCGCAAAATGGTCAACTAAGCTTTGAGCGCGAGTTATGTCATTTCTCTGGCCTTCCGATAGTTCAAAATAAATGGGAAGCCCTCCGCTATCCACGGCTAAATGGATTTTTGTAGAGTTACCACCTCGACTCTTTCCTATGCACTCATTGTCTGAGGTCGCTTCGCCAGTGCTATGTTGATGAGCTTTAACAATCGACCCGTCAGCAAAGACCCAATCGTAATCAGAAAGTTTTGCTAACTCATTGAATAACCGGTTTAATAACCCTTTCTTTGACCACAAATTGAAGCGTCTATAAATGGTGCTCCAACCACCAAACTCTGTGGGTAAATCTCGCCATGGGATACCCGTTCTCAGCCGGTAGAGTATCCCTTCAAACGTCATTCTGTGTTCTGGTTTGTTGTATATGCGGCCTGTATTTTTCATTACTTGAAGTAGCTTTAGCCACCGCGTATCAGTTAGCATTAGTCTAGGCATGGTATTGGGTTGTTATTTTACTTTTGGCGAAGCAAATTATAACGCTTTACCATGCCGCTCAAAAACTAATCACGAAAGTTCAACAGCCCCTAATTCTAAGCCTGTATATGCTATTTAAGTAAAAAAATTAAATTTTTTATAAAATGAGATAAAAGTATGAATGCTGGCTGAATGCCTTGTCAGCGTTACATTTGTAATAAAATGAAAGGTAAGTAAATAAAAAGTTCTTAATTTGTAGGGTTGCATTTTTTCATAATTTCGGTAATTTTAATAAAATATCCAAGGAAGAATGAACCAAGTCAACAGCTTAGCTTTGTGCTTTCTTGTGTTTTTATAAGTATAGGGAAATAACCTAATGAAAAAAGCTAGCTTATCTGCCATTATCTTCGCCCCCCTTTTCGCCGGTTGTGTATCTACAACCGACACAAGTACATCTGCTAATCTAGACAGAAGTGCAGCCGTTGCAGAGTTAACAACTCGCATGGACACTCTCGGCTATTTTCACCCAGTTGAAGTACAACCAGGGATAGATGAGTTTTTAAATATGTCCGCTATTATTTTAGAACGTCAACGCAAGGTTATGGCTGAGTATCGCACTCAAACTGATAACTATAGAGATGTGCAAGCATTTTTATATGCTCATAAGAATTCTACACCTGAACGATTACAAGCTGCCATTATTGAATTTGACGCAGGAGCTAAAAATAAAGACGAAGAAATTGGTCATAAAATTGCGGCTTATAATTTAGCTAATGAAGGTATTTACCAACAAAATGTAGAGCTTGCGACAGACTTAACAATTGAAATAGCTAAGTCTGCTTATATTTTGAGCCAGCACAGTAGTGCAGTAGCTAAAGTTACAGCTTTGCGAATGGGAGGTGATGTAGTTAGCTCTTGGTTATCAAGCGATGAAGAAAACGCCGAAAAAGAAGAAGATCCAAAAGATATAGGCACTGCACTTGTTAAAGCAAAAGATCAGCTTGCATTAGCACTTGAAGCAAACGAGATTATTGAACTTGAGCAAGCAACTATCACAGCTATAAATGAGCTTCAGCTTGAGCAAGAAGAGAAAGGCAGATGAAAACAAGCATTTTTGCTTTTTTAGTAGGATGTGTTTTTAATTGTTCAGCTCAAAGTTGGCCTGACTGGGTAACCAAATCCCATAAAAGTGATAAATACATTACTGCAGTCGGCATTGGTGAAAGTCGCTTAGCCGCAAAGCAAGCGGCTCTAGCCGACATTACGACTCAGTTAAGCGTTAATGTAAATACACAGCAATTACAAACGCTAAAAAAGCAAAATAATCGAGTAAATAACTATTTTGAACAAACAACGAGCTTAACTAGTTTACCTATTACATTAACGGGGCTTGAAGAGCTTAATTCGATTAACCAAAATAATTTATTTGCTTTAAAAGTGGGCATAAAAAAAGCGACTTTAATCGCTAATCTTAAATCTGATTTAGAGGGACTAGAGCGTATAGCCATCCCCAAAAATAATGTAGAACAGCGATTTATATGGGCTCTTCAAAAAAGTGAAGAGCTTAATCTTGCCTCAAAAAAAGTCGCTTTGTTAGAGCACCTATCTGGCCCTAAGCCATTTATAAAACAAATTTTAAATAAACTTTTAAATGAACAGTCAATAGGGTTAGGCGCTATCGCTTGCGATGTGATAGGCGCTAATAACATTAGCCAAATAAAGTCCGCTCTAAATGATGCGTTACCGCATAGTGGTTCAACTCGCTTATGGGTAAGGCCACAATTACGATGGCAGTATGCTCAAAGCGATAATGCCTACCTCGCTAAAGCAAATCTAACCATTGTACTTACTCGAAGCGTGAGTCCATTTAAAGTACTGTTACAGCACAACATATCCGCCCAAGAAAGTGCCAGCACTCAAGAAATCGCAAAACAAAACGCGATTAATCATTTAGTAAAACAAATTAAAGCGCCTGCTAGTCAGTGGCTGTTTGATAATTAGGAATAGCAATGAAATTAGTCAAAAATTTAACTCTTTCTGCACTAACTATTGCCTTATTGGCTGGTTGTAACACAAGCCCAAAACAGGGAAGCACGACTCAATCTGGCACAGTGAGCAACAACGCTTCGAATACAGTAATCGCCAAAAGTGCTTATGAATTTAAAGATGCTGATATTGTAATGCCAGCCTATTTTGATACTCAAGGTTTAGAGCGTTGTACCTTCGATATTAATAGTGAAATCGATAGTTGCCCACTCAAAAAACCTATTGTACGTATGTATTTTGACTTAGCTGGTGTAAGCGGAAGTGGTATTGGTGTTGATGCAATGCGTGAGTTTGATAATCAAAATTTATTGCTTATGCTCGAAAACCAATTTGCTGGTATTAATCGATTTAGAATTGTTACGCGTGATGATGATGCTATTTCAAAAGAACAACAGTTAATTTTACAACAACAAGGTGTAGCAACAGCAGCTAAACGCGCTGAAGTTAAAGCATTAATTCCCGATTTTGTCGTGAAAATTGATTCACTAAGGACACTAAAAACTGAAGGGGCGATCACGGATTGGGCCGACTACACATTAGAGCTGACAACTGGTGTTATAAACCCGCAAACACGTGAAAAGCTATCGCACCCAAATTTAGGAAAGATTCGTGTTAAATCGGAAGATGTACGTGATCGCTCAGAGTTGAAATTTACAACTGTAAGCGGACGCTATGCAGCGGGTTTCCATTTTGATCAAAGTGCTCATGTAAATGCAGTACTTAGCGACATGGGATCGCGTGGTATTGATATTTTACTTACTCGTATGTTGAGTGAAATGCCAGCAACAGCGCAAGTGTTAGGTATTAAAGGTAATAAGATTAGCTTAGACAGAGGCCAAAATGCAGGTGTGCTGCCTAACGAAACGATGATCATTTTTAGCTATGAGGCTGGATTTGTTGAGCCACTTGGCGTTGCAAATGTAAACCCTTCGCGAAGTAGCGCTAATGGTGAAATTATTCGTTGGAAAGACTCTCGTGCAGCTGATGATGTTAAAAACAAAGCTGAAAATGGCATTTACCGTCCATCAAATGTTGCCAAAATATTTGCTGTATCGGTTGGCACGCCAGCAGACTTTTTGGAGAATAGGACATGATCAAAAAGCTTGGCCTATTAGCTTTGTGTTCTTTAAGTGCACAAGCCCAGGTTGATGTCTTGGCTGATGGCACATTGCAAACACAGGCGTGTGCTTATGGTCGAGGTAGCACGGCTATTTCTGGTGCAAAAGCTCAGGCAAGTGCCGAGCTTATAAGTTTTATTAAAGGTAACAAAAGCCTAACAACACAAGGTGCACAGCAACATTTAACATCCAGATTAGATGATGATGCGGCCAGCTTATATGAGCAGCAACGAACTACGATGATGGAAGGGTTGAGTGCCGGTGCTGTTCCTTTAAACTACTCAACGCCTACGCTTAGCGGTAACGACACGTGCATGACTGTAAGCCTCAATCCACAGGAATTAGGAGAGCCACTACAGCAAAACTGGCAGCAAACCACGCAAAATTTTAGTGTGACAGTAATAGGCCAAGGCTGGAAAAAAGAAGGTAAAACAGCACTAACCATAGCAGAGCAAGATGCTTTACAACGTGCTGTATCGCAAGTGGTAGGTGTATGGCTTACTCAGCAACATACCCAATCTTCAAGCACGAGTATGAGTATTGCTGAGGGTAATGAGTCAACAAGTATGCAAGAGCTGATAGGTCAACAGCTTTCGAGTCACAGTGAAGGGCTTGTTAAAGAGTGGCAAACGCTGCAAACCAAAGAGCTCAAAAATGGGGGGGTAGAAGTTACTATTTTGGCTGTGGTAGAAAAAGCACCTCTCATTCAAAAAGCATCTAAATTACTGAGCATGATTGGTTCGCCTAGAGTCCAAGTTGTTGCGCCAGAGCCATTAAAAACAGAGCTTAAAGTTTGGCTAAACGAGCAGGGTATTGAGGTTGGTAACGTAGCGAGTTTAGCTATTTATGCGAAGTCTACAGTGATTAGCCGAGGGAACAACAGGCAGCTTTATTTAACTGCTGACGTTAGAGACTTAGCTGGAAATATTTATGGTCAATGGAAAAACGACCCTTCATTTATGTCATTGCCTAAAGGCCCATACGTTGAAAAAGATTTAATGGCTGTACATTTAGCAAGTGAGTCACAATCAAAAGCACTTCATAGCACGCTTAATAATGCATTTACTCAAGTTGTTGCAAGGGGGGGGTTAGTTCGTGAAGTCATGTTGCCAAGTAATAAGTTAACCCAACCAGAAAAACTGCATGATGTATTAAGTACATTAGGTGGCGTAAGCGACGTATCTATACACAGACAACAAAAATATACTGTAGCAAGCCTTAGGTTTAAAGGTGATACCGGTGAGCTTGCTAATGCGCTCGATCAAGCATTAATGACAATAACAGCAAAAAACCTTTCGAAAATTACAGTCGAAGACGATTTTACACTCAGGTACAAATAAGGATGGATGATGAAATTTAAAATATTAACATTAGCAATGGTTTTAGCTATGCCTGCAATTGCAACTGAAGAGTTTAGCCTAACAGACATGATACCTGCTCGCCCTGGAGCGCAAGTAGCGGGAGCTGAACAAGCACAAGTTTCTGGCGATGTAGTGGTTGCAAAAGATACAAATGTGGCAGTGGCTGTTGCGCATCAGGCACTAATTGATGATAACGAAGATGGCATAAAAATGATTCAGGTTGGCAGTGGTACCGGTATTTTATCAATCGGTAGTGCTAGCTATAACACTTACGACAATATGAATGCATCGTTACTTTCTAAACGCGGGGCTTATAATCAAGCGTATCTAATTGCTAAAAAACAATTAATTGAAAATATGAAGGGAGTGGAGCATCAGTGCAGCAATGTCGTGTCTGCAATTATGGATTCTATCGATACAGGCGTCGAAAGTACTGTAAATGAACAGACTAATATGATGGAAGCGTGTAAAGAGTCTGTATCTGGTTCGCTAGCGGGTTTTGTTACCTATGATGTATACGACAACGTTGATGAAAAAGGTGTACGAGTAAGCCTGATTTCAACACCAAAAACACGTGCTCAAATTAAAGAAAACCGCGGTGCCGTAGCGGTGACTACTGAGCCAAATGCTATTTTTCAACAAGTAATTGGTGATGTTAAAAGCGGTGTTTTACCTCCTGTAGGCGCTAAAGTACTAACTAATGCAGAAACGGGAGAAGTAATTGTATTAGGTTACGGCTCAGCCATTGCCCGTCAAAACCGAAATAAAACGGTTGCACGTAAGCTTAAAGGTGTTGCTAAATCTCAATCACAAACGCGTGCCCGTTCAGCGTTGCTTGCCACCATTCAAGGTGAACAAGTGTATTGGCAAGGTAGCTTTAATGAAAAGCAAATGGAAGGCACTAAGCAGTTTGAATACGAAGACCCATATTTAAATGATCCACAGCAAGTAAAAATTCTTGAAGAAGACCGCAGTACTTTTTTAAATCAATTAAAAACATCAGATGAATACTCAACTGTTGCAAAGGGTAAATTACCACCGGGAGTGAGCGTCAAAAGTTTTGCAAGTGATGATGGTTTCTGGCAGTACAGTGTTGCTGTTTACGCGCCAAGTTTAGAGGCAACAGCGCGCCAAGCTGCAAAAGAAATGGCTGGTAATAATGGACAAACAGTAAACGGCGTCAGTCGTTATGGTCATAAAATTAAAGCTCATGGTGGGTTAAATGATAAAGCGGCTAATCCTCAGGGGGCATCAGGTAAAGTAGCGAGTGAAAAGGAGCTTTAATGTTAGCACCTATTTTAGCGCTTACATTGGTGGCTTCGGGCACCTTTGACTCAGAGCAAACAATTGAAAAGCAAACTGCTTATTTTAAAAGTCAGGCTAATGGTCAATACGCCCGAGTAATGGCGTTAAAAACGAGTGCAAAAAATGCGCTTGAGCAGGCATGTCGAAATGCGTTGACCCTGCCCCAGCGCAGTATTATTAAAAATACTTTAGCTAAAAAGCTCAATATTACTTTGCCAGTATCGGTAAGCTTTATTGACGCTGAGATTGCGGGCTATAAGCAAGAAAAACAGCAAGAATGGTTAACTTGTACTGGCGTTGTAATACCTGCTGCGCATGATATTAACGAAGCAGGTCTTGCCGTTAGAGCTGCTTGGCAGATTGGTAGCCAAAAAGATAAAACAAACTTACGTTCTTTATTGCAAATAGCATTAAACCACCCTACAACAATGTCTGATGCGGTGGCATTAGTTGCAGATCAATCACCAGAAGAGCAACGCTTAA
This sequence comes from Pseudoalteromonas sp. BZA4, assembly GCF_040104395.1. Taxonomy (NCBI): domain Bacteria; kingdom Pseudomonadati; phylum Pseudomonadota; class Gammaproteobacteria; order Alteromonadales; family Pseudoalteromonadaceae; genus Pseudoalteromonas; species Pseudoalteromonas sp. BZA4. Next base: position 9,981 of record NZ_JBECOT010000043.1, on the reverse strand, counting down.
GCTATCTCGATAAATATTTAAAAGTGAGTGAGTTAATACTCGATGAAGCTAAAGCGTCAGTTGCACAAACGTGGTTTGTTAATAGGCGCTACAAGCAAGTTATTTCACTAACCCAGCAATGCAAAAGTTTAGATTGTAAGCGTTTAAATTTAGCTGCTCAAACTGCTTTTGATAACCTACCAGCTGATGATTTAAGTAGCTACTTTTAATTTTATTGGGATATAAAAATGCATCCAATAGCTAAAATTCTTCTAAAAATAGGCGTATTCGCTAATTTAACAATGGGTTTTACCAGCATAGCTCAAACGAATAATGAGGCTGAATTTGAGGCTTTTCTAAAAAAGCGCCAGAGTGAGTTTAGCCAGTTTGAGCAACAACAAAAGCAAGAATTTGAAGCGTTTGTAAGTGCTTGGCATGATGCGCAAAATGCATATTTAAAACAAGTAACTACAAAATGGCAAGACCCAAATCTGCCAAGTTCAAAAGTATGGGTCAAATACAGTGATGACTTAAATAAACGCACCAGTGTAAATTTTGAAAGTGGTGAAGTGGTGGTTGAGCTATTAAATAGCCGAAACAACGAGCAAGCTGTTGAATATGCAAAAGAGCAATTAAATGAACTTGCTCAAGTCTCGGTTGATAAAACACTTGCAAAGGATCCGGTATATATTGCAGCTAATAATACCATTAACAATAAGAGCTTCACTTCTGCGGGTCAGTCTTTAAATAGAAAAATTGAAAGAAATAAGCCATTAACAACGATTCAACCTAAAAAAATAGCCGAGCAAACGGTGCTTTCTACCGAGATTGTAGAAAAGGTACTTTCTGCCAAGGCGCCTAAAATAATTAAGCAAAAAGACAGAGTAACAATTAGTTATAAGCTGCCTGCTAATACGCTCTCTAATCAAGCAAAACGTTACTTACCTGAGGTTCAGCAACAAGCAAGGCGCTACAATATAGAGCCGGCATTGTTATTAGCCATAATTCATACTGAATCAAGTTTTAACCCATTAGCTCGCTCACCCATACCTGCCTTTGGTTTGATGCAAATAGTTCCTACATCAGCGGGTAAAGACGTGAGTAACTTTTTGCAAGGTAAACCATTACTACTAAGCCCTGAGTATTTATTCCAGGCAGATAATAACGTAGAGGCAGGGAGTACTTATGTGCATATTTTAAGTAATCGTTACTTTAAAAATGTACGTAACGAGCAATCAAGAATTTACATGAGTATAGCTGCTTATAATACTGGCCCTGGCAACGTAGCCAAAACGCTAAGTGGCTCTAAATCACTTAATCAGGCAAGTATTGCAGCTAATTCAATGTCTGCAGAGAAAATTTATACCTTAATGGTTAACAATTTACCTGCGCAAGAAACCCGTAATTACTTACAAAAAGTGGTAAAACGCACCGCTTATTATCAAAAGCAATTGAAAGGAATTTAAAATGAAAAAGTTATTACCTGTTATAGCCGCTTTAGCTTTAGGTGCGTGTTCAAGCACTCAACAAACACAGTCTGAGCCGTTAGCAAAAAATGATTCAGTGCCAAGCTGGGTATTATTACCTGTGTCGGATAAAGGGTTAGCTTCATCATCATGCGTACCTTGGTCTGGCAGTATGTCTACCGACAGAGCACAAGCTATTGCAGCAGCTCGCGCCGATTTATCACAACAGATACAGGTTAAAGCAAGCGTTATGGACAAGCTATATCGACGTAAAGCGCAAAGTAATGATGAGCTAAATGTTGGTGGAACGTTTGAGCAAGTAAGTAAGCAAGTTGCACAGCAAAGCCTTGTGGGTGCTGTGCCGCAAGAAGTTGCTTTTGCTAAATTAGATGGTGTAAAACAGCTTTGTACATTCGTTGTAATGAGCAATACACAAGAAACGTTTAATAACCTGGTCGCTCAATCTGGTAAGCGTTTAGATCCAAGTTCACGCGAAGCTCTTTACGAAGAGTTTAAAGCCCAAAAAGCAATGAAAGATCTTGAAAAAGAGTTAGATAATTTAAATAAATAATAGAAAATTCTTTATTACTAGGGCGTGTTGATCTTTGTGGTATGAAGAACAAACAGCATGAAGATAAAGTATAATTGAATTCGCCAGAAAACTTTACACCGAACCTACATGCCAAGATTAATGTTAACAGACGGGACATGGAATGTCTTATCAAAAGTAATGTACTTAAGTGGTCGAATTTATAATAAGCCCGACCAAAGAAAAACGCTCGAAGGCATACTGTATAAGATGCGCACAGGTATTCCATGGCGAGATTTACCTTCTGATTTTGGCCGTTGGAGTGCTATCTACAGACGGTTTAATTTATGGTCCAAAAAAGGGATTTTGAATGAACTGTTTCGCGCATTATCTCGTGATGCGGACATGGATTGGGTCTTCATTGATGGCAGTATTGTCAGGGCTCATCAACATAGTTGCGGTGCAAGAACTGCTGACAATGAATCAATTGGAAAGAGCCGAGGTGGAAATTCTACGAAAATTCATCTTGCAGTCGATAGCGGAGGATTGCCTGTTTATTATGAATTATCCTGTGGAAATACGCATGATATCGTCCATGCAGAGTCACTCGTAGCTAATTGCCCAACAAGTAATATGGTTGTCGCAGATAAAGGCTACGACAGTGAAAAACTGAGAGCGTTTATTCGTGATAATAACGCTACTCTCGTTATTCCACGTAAGGGCAACCGTTTAGTAGGCAATGAAGATATTGACTGGTGCATGTACAAATATCGGCACTTGGTTGAGAATGCATTTGGCCGTATTAAGCAATATAAAGGGATAGCCACGCGGTATGAAAAGCTTGAACGAAATTATCATTCAATGCTCGCTTTAGCATTTACTATGATGTGGCTACCAATGTGGGCTGATTGATATATGTACTACAAAGATCAACAGCCCTAGCAAAATCGTTTGCATTTTAAACGATATACTGAGTTTCGGGCATACCTATCCCTGTTAGCTTGTTGAGTGCTTTGAGCATGGCGTATGTCTCCCCAACTTGTGCATTGTAATTTCGAAGCGTGAGTGAAGCGCCTAGTAGTTGTTTTGCGCGATACTTAGCGGTCTCCGACAATGAACGCCTGTGGTAACCATATTTTCGTTTCCACTTTTTGTTCGAACCATAGAGCTTTTGGCAACCAACCGCCAGATTACGTGGATGACCTTTTTCCCAGAAGGCGGCTCCTTCACGTGGAGGGATTAGTAGAGGTATCGCTTTCTTAACCCTAATCGCCCTGTGGCACTCCCTTGTATCGTAGGCGCCTTCTCCCGAAATTTCCTTGATGGATCGGCGTGTTCGTTTGAGTAAATTTGGGAGTACTTCCGCATCTGTCACGCCTGAAATATTGTACTTGCGCCAGTTAGTGGTTTTTAGCGAGGCTTCGGCATGTAATCAAAGTTAGTGAATGAATATCCCTGATCTGATCGTAAGATTCTGATTTAGTTCATTCGATTTCCGCAAAAAAGCCCACGCTAATTATAATCAGGCACTGACTGAGTTGAGAGACTAGCGTAAGCTACGAACTGTTAATCAAGTTCGACCACTATTTTACCAATCTGCTGATTGGACTCCAGATAGTGATGCGCTGCTACTATCTCTTCAAATTTAAAGCTTCGATCAATGACAGGATTGAGTGTTCCCTCGGATAAACCCGAGAGGATAAATTGCTTTGCTCTGCGAAAACGCTCGATGTCTTTTATAACTTCAGTAAACACATACCCCCTAACTGTCAGACTTTTACGAAGTGCTATTTTTAAGGGAAAAGGAGTTGTTTCGGGACTTAATGCTCCGTGAACTATTATTGTTCCTTCAGGGCTCATTGCTTCAGCAATTTCAGCTATCTGCGGCCCACTGACAGCATCAAATGCGATTTTTAAATTGTTTTCTCCCAAGATACTTCTCAAGCTATCCAGCAGCGGTTCTTCTTGGGTTGCAATCACATGGGCCGCGCCAGCCTTGAGCACAGCAGCCTTTTTAGCTCCTGTTAGAGTTGTAGCGATTGGGATACCCCCCAGAGCATTCACAATTTGAATCGCAGCCAATCCAACACTGCTCGATGCGGCGGTTATCAGTACTGCATCGCCTTTTTGCACGTTAGCAATTTCGACCAAAGCGCCATAAGCTGTCATGTACTGCATCCAAGCTGCTGCGCCTTCAGCAAAGGTTAGCCCTGCTGGTTTGAGTGCCACATATTCACTTGGTACGACAATCTCTTCTGCGTAGCAGCCGTTCTGAGAAAGCCCCATCTGAGGGACAATACAAACCTCGTCCCCAAGGCGTAAATGATTTACCTCTTCCCCGACTTCAATGACTATCCCGGATGCTTCATAGCCGATTCGCGAAGGGAAGTCAGCCTTTTCTATATAGCTGCCTCGCCTAAACATGGCATCAGCACGATTGAGCCCAACAACTTTGACCGCAATACGTACATCAGTGGCCTGCAAACTTTGACTCGCCAGCGAGTCAATAGTTAATACCTCGGGGCCACCTAATTCATGGAAACGAACAGTTCGAATTAGTTTTCTTGGGCTCATATGCATCCTCAACAATGACTTTTTAAGTAATTACATCAATAACGACTTTACCCATGGCTCCCAACTCTACGGCATTATGTGCATCCATTGCCGTGTCTAGGGAAAAGCGTAACGGATCGAGTAGTGGCTTAATTTGTCCAGCTTCAACAAGAGCCGTAATTTGCCGCAGAATGTCACCATGATGTTTGCGCCCCTCTCCGCTGAGCTGTGGATGTAACACAAAAATCGCTGACAATGTTGCAGAGCGTAATGACGACGGTGCCAGGTTATGTGAACTGAATGCAGCACAGCTTAAAATATGTCCATAATGTGCAATGATATCTAATGAAGCATCGAGTACAGAGCCACCGACAGTGTCGTAAATGATATCGAATCCTTTGCCTTGGGTGTATGCGTCCACGTACTCAGCAGGGCTTGCAGTGTGATAATCAATTGGCGTGGCACCTAGCGCCTTGAGCAGTTGTTGTTTTCCAGTCGACGCAGTGGCATAAACGTCGGCACCTAAGGCCTTAGCAATTTGCACAGCTACATGCCCAACTCCGCCAACTCCACCTTGGATAAGGACTTTCTGGCCCGCTTTAACATTCGCCTTGTCAACCAAACCTTCCCAAGCGGTAAGTGCAACCAGAGGTAAAGCCGCAGCTTCACGCATGGACAAATTTTTCGGTTTGAGAGCAAGTAACTCAGCATCTACGTTGGCATATTCAGCCAATGATCCTTGCAATCCTCGCACTCCGCCAGTCAGACCATAAACGGCATCGCCTATTGCAAAGTCGGTGACGCCGTCGCCGACAGCAACAATTTCTCCAGCTAAATCGGTGCCAAGTACTGCGGGCAATTCCGGCATGGCGTAAGGAGCGATACCTTGGCGGATCTTGTAATCAATAGGATTGACTCCACTTGCAAATATTTTTACTTGCACCTGACCTGCTGATGGAGAGGGTAAGTTAATCAGGGCATCCCGGAATACTGTATCCTCTTCATAGCTATCTAATACCAAACCACGCATTTGTCTGTTTAACGCTGTCATCAATAACCTCACAAACTGAATATTCAGCGGGTGGTTAAATCACCCGCTGGTTAATCGGTCTTTTATTAAACGAATTAAAACTCTTGAACAGTTGGGCGCAGAACAATCTCGTTGATATCCACATCCGCAGGCTGCTCAATTGCGTATGCGATAGCACGAGCAACAGATTCAGATGGAATTTCATTTTGCTGATAAAAATCTTTTACAAAGGCTGCACCTTGAGTATCTGAACTTCCATGTTTTAATTCAGATTCGACTGCACCTGGTGAAATGATTGTTGAACGAATTTTACCGCCAACTTCATGGCGTAAGCCTTCGGCAATAGCGCGAACAGCGAATTTGGTTCCGCTGTAAACCGTGCCGCCGGGACTGAATACTTTGATACCCGCTACGGAAGAAATATTGATAAAGTGGCCTGCTCCCTGAGCCTGAAAGATCGGAAGCGCTGCGGCTACTCCATACAGCAGACCTTTAACGTTGATGTCAATCATGCGATCCCATTCGTCAACTCGAGTCTCAGCTAACGGTGCAATCGCCATTAACCCTGCATTATTGATAACCACATCAACTTTACCGAAGCGCTCTTGTGCAAGATTTACAAGGGCCTTCACTTCGTCCTGGCTAGTCACATCTGTCGCTTGAACCGCAACTTCTCCGCCCGCTGCACGTATGTCAGCAGCAATAGCTTCAAGCTTCTCAATGCGTCGGGCACCTAAAACAACAGATGCGCCAAGGCTGGCTAAATGTCTTGCCGTGGTCTCGCCTAAACCGCTGCTACCACCAGTGATAACAACGACCTTACCGCTGATGTTATTTGCTAAAACACTGCTCATAGTTAATATCCTCAAATAAGTTGAATGACGTTGTCTAAATAACAAGCAAAGTATCTCTTACCTTCAAAAATCAATAAATGGAAATATTTTAATTTCACAATTCCATATTTTGGAATAATATTTATGTATTTATTTCAAACCTGAATGTGACTGTGATGCTTAACAGATTGGAAATGCTCCGGATATTTTGTACTGCTGCTGAGTCTCGCAGCTTTAAAGAAGCGGCTAACCGTCTGGGAATTTCTCCTCAGGCAGTGACGCGAGCAGTGAAGGAGTTAGAGCGATTGCAAGGGGAGCTTTTATTTCATCGAAATACTCGACACATACAAGTGACCCTAGTTGGAGAAAAATTTGCTTTGATAGCAAAAGAACGCCTGCGCGCTGTAGATGAATTGTTTCAAACAAGCGCCCCTAACTCGGGTAATGAATTACAAGGGCGTGTTCGTATCGCAGCGCCTGTTGGTTTTGGTCATAAGTGCTTAATGCCTGTGTTACTGGAACTTTCAACAATACATCCTCAACTAGATATAGACCTGACACTCAGTGACGAGCGCGTGGATGTAGTTGACGAAAAAATAGATATTGGGATTCGTATCGGCTTCATGAGAGATAGTCGATTTATTGCCCGCCAGCTCACCAAAATTAATATGTATGTCGTGGCTTCGCCTGACTTAATAAATAGAGTGGGAAGGCCTGCGTCTATTGAAGAACTAAACCACTTGCCGGTTACAGGGTTAGTAGATCGCAATACGGGAAAGCTTTGGCCATGGGTTTTTTCCATGGACAGACAGTGGACGCCATCCATAACACGTTTTCGAAGTGCCGACACCGAAGCTGAATTAATGGCTATACAAAATGGACTGGGGTTTGCTCAAATTCCTGACTTTTTGGCCCAAGACTTATTACGCCAAGAGAAACTTGTGAGAGTGTTAGAAGAGATCGAGCCTGTGCCTTGGGATTTATATATTTATCGCCCTCAACGTGGTCCAGTACCACAACGTATTCGATTGGTTTTTGATCACTTGGTGTCAAGATTGAGTGTCCGCTAATGGGGATGTAACACGTTTCTGGACAAAAACGTTTCAGAGGCGAATTGCGGCTCTTTGTCAAAAACGGCCATTATTTCAAGTTAAGCCTATGCCTTTTAGATTATTCAACTTTACATAAGCTAAAGTGTTCTTATCTTCTAGATAATAGTAGGTAAGATAAAGGATGACTACTCTACTCTAGTGTACTGTCTGGCTCCATGAAGTCTTCTAAAAACCAAGCTGAAAACTCATGCCGACCCTCTACATCCGCTTTGACATATATACTAGAAGCCTGCTGACGAACTGTTTTTTCTTTGGTATCTCTTACACCACTAATTTCTCTAAAACTCAATCCCTTCAGCATTAACATAGCAACTTCTTGTTCACTTTTTGTCAGTCTCCACTGATTAAACTGTTCATTTATGACTTCACTGTACTTTATACGAGCGCGCTTCATTTCTTCCGAAATATTTTTTAGTTGAATGCCCGATTTATCTAATTCACTTTTCAACTGTTTAATACGCTTTGTGCGGTTTGAAATATCTCGAACCAAAAAAACAAAACCAATCGCTGAAGCTAAAACAATCAAGCTTTCTTCGACAATATGCCAAGTTGGAACACCTAAAGAAATATCAGTAATTACATCAAAAAAATTGAGTACCATTATTATAGCTAGAAGCACCGCTATCGATTTATCTTTCATTTAAAATCAACCAGTTAAAAAGTCTATGGGACATTTGTCTCATGAATCTACAACACATGCCTGACGTAAAAACTAAACATTATTTGTAAGGTAACTTCACTTTACAAACCATTCAAGGCAACTATCCCAGTTAGCCTAACAAGAGTCAGTAACAAATGATAGCAACCTCATATCGATTATTCTCATTAATAGCGTCAATGTTGTTAACTGTTTTAAGCATGCATATTCAAGCTGAACAAGTCACCAATTCAGTGATCGCCATTTCACAATTGGGAAATTTTAAACATAAGTTCCAAACCGTACATCGGGTTGACAGTATGGAGATAGAGCAAGTGCTTGGAGAAGTATCCTTCAAACCTAAATCCAGTTTCAAAGTACAACTGCCTTTTACACCGCAACAAATATCTTTTTTATACAATCCGGGTGTTAAGGTAAGTAAAGGACAAAAAGTAGCTAGAATAGAAGGGCCAGAAGTAAATCACTTCTTAGAAGAAATAGATGCCAGTAAATCAATACTTTTAAAAAGTAAGAAGCATCTTGAGTCTGTTAAAAATTATGCAAATTCGAAAACGATAAAAAGTGCTGAATGGTTAGACATCAACAAAACCTATCTTCAAGCAAAGTTAAGTTTTGAACACTTAAGCCATGCACTACAACAATTAGCCATCGATAAGAACGGCGATATTTTTATAATCAGTCCTTCTAATGGTCAACTTGAGTATACGAACGAACAATCACCATACCTTTTTGAAATAATTCCTTCCCATAATGTTTTTGTAAAATCTTCGCTATTAGCTAGCAATGTAAAAAATGTTAACTCATTTAAAACTGAAGATAATTGCATACTAAAAGTAGAAAATGTTGACGAAACAATCAGCCGTTATAAGCAAACAGTATGGAGTAGTTTCGACTCATCGTGTGAGCTTAAACTCGGGCAACAACTGTTACTAACACCTATCGTTTTAATTGAAGGTATTAAAGTCCCTCACCAGTCATTATTCGAACTCAATAACAAAAGCTATGTTGCAGTAAAACGAGGACAAGAAATAAACTTAGTTAAGGTCATTATTATTGGCAATGAGAATGATAGCTACATTGTTCAATCTGACAATCTAACACCTCAAGCCGAAGTACTTAGCTCCTTTGTTAGCATTGCCCAAGGTCTATTTCTCGGGCTGGGAGAATAAACGATGATAAGTGCGGTGATCAGGTTTTCTCTTATTCAACGAATTTTTATTACTATTTTGACTTTGCTCGTGACTGCTGCAGGAGTCAACGCTTGGTTTAATTTGCCAATTGATGCTTTTCCCGACATTTCTCCTACCCAAGTAAAAATCGTCTTAAAAGCACCGGGAATGACAACTTCGGAAATAGAAACTCAAATTACACGTATTGTCGAAACAGAGTTACTCGGTATTCCATCTCAAAAGATTCTTCGTTCAACCACAAAATATTCTATTACTGATATTACACTTGATTTTGAAGAAGGCACTGATATTTATTGGGCGAGACAACAAGTAAATGAAAGGCTGATGAATATTTGGGCTGAACTCCCAGAGGGTATTTCTGGTGGTCTTGCTCCTATGAGTACGCCTCTAAGTGAAATTTTTATGTTTACAGTTGATAATCCAAACTTAAGCCTTCAACAGCGACGTGATATTTTGGACTGGCAGATCAGACCGATTCTTCGAACAGTTGAAGGCGTCGCAGATGTAAACAGTTTAGGCGGCTATGTAAAAACATATGAAATAACACCAACTACTTTGAAAATGAAATCACTAGACGTTTCTTTTAGTGATATTGAACAAGCCGTAATAGCTAACAATTTAAATGGAGGAC
>NZ_JBECOT010000042.1:0-36790 GCF_040104395.1 Pseudoalteromonas sp. BZA4 | reverse complement strand
ATAGCTGATAGCTGATAGCTGATAGCTGATAGCTGATAGCTGATAGCTGATAGCTGATAGCTGATAGCTGATAGCTGATAGCTGATAGCTGATAGCTGATAGCTGATAGCTGATAGCTGATAGCTGAAGCGCAAAACCCTACCTTTTTTCGTTCGATATTTGACCACTGATAATAATTAGTACGTATTACAGTAAAAAAACTTCAAGATTTAGCAAAATTAGCTTAAATCCATCAGTTAATTGATGAAATTTTTTGCTACAATTGGGGGGCAAGTAATGTGAGTGAGTTCAACAACAGCTAATGCAGAATTCTGTTTCCTCTTAGTGAGGTTGATCTTGGTCAGTATATTGTTTTTTTATATGCGTTATCATAACCAGCGGCTTCATACTCGAGCTAACCTAAATTAATAATTCATTAAATAGGGTTTATTCGAGCATGAGACTGTGAATAACCTTGTTTTAATCAAGGGTTTTAATTATGATCGCGTCTATTTTGAAATTTCTAAAAATTAACCTGCTGTAACTGATGTTCTCAATATGGCAAGTGTTGGGAATCATAGTGGAGATAAGTGGATGAGCAATGCGCCTGTAGACAATGGCCGACGTCGCTTTTTAACCATAGCTACCTCTGTTGTTGGTGGTGTTGGTGCGGCTGGGGCTGCTGTTCCTTTTATTGCGTCTTGGAATCCAAGTGAGCGAGCTAAATCTGCGGGTGCGCCTGTAGAAGTAGATATCAGCAAGCTTGAGCCAGGACAATTAATACGTGTTGAGTGGCGAGGAAAACCTGTTTGGGTTATTAATCGTACACCAAGAATGCTTGAACAGATGAAAGAACATGAAGGTCAACTTCGTGATCCTGCGTCTGAAGAGCCTCAACAACCTGAATCATCAACCAATGAATATCGTTCGCAACGTCCTGAAATTTTCGTTGCTGTTGGTATTTGTACGCACTTAGGTTGTTCTCCTAGCTTCCTACAAGGTGGCTTTGGTGAGAAAGTAGAGGGCACAGACGACGGTTTCTTCTGTCCGTGTCACGGTTCTAAATTTGATATGGCTGGTCGTGTATTCCAATCTGTACCTGCACCATTAAATCTAGAAATTCCTCCGTATACCTTCCTTGATGACACGACTATTCTAGTCGGTGAAGAAAAAGGAGTGGCGTAATGTTTGGTAAAATTATTGGTTGGATCGACGATCGTATTCCAATGACACGTGTTTGGAACATGCATATTGCACAGTACCCAGCACCAAAAAACTTTAACTTCTGGTACTTCTTTGGCTCTTTAGCCATGTTAGTACTTGTTAACCAAATCGTAACTGGTATTTGGTTAACAATGAACTTCGTACCGTCTGCTGAAGGTGCTTTCGCATCTGTAGAATACATCATGCGTGATGTTGAATACGGTTGGTTACTTCGTTACCTTCACTCAACAGGTGCATCAGCGTTCTTTATCGTTGTATACCTGCACATGTTCCGTGGCATGATCTACGGTTCTTACCAAAAACCACGTGAATTACTGTGGTTATTCGGTATGTTCATCTTCTTAGCGCTTATGGCTGAAGCTTTCATGGGTTACTTACTACCGTGGGGACAAATGTCTTTCTGGGGTGCACAGGTAATCATTTCACTATTCGGTGCGATTCCGGTTATTGGTGATGATTTAACGCTTTGGATCCGTGGTGACTACGTAATTTCTGGTGCTACGCTTAACCGCTTCTTTGCACTACACGTAATTGCATTACCTTTAGTAATCGTTATCTTAGTATTCTTACACATTGTTGCACTACACGAAGTGGGTTCAAATAACCCAGATGGTGTTGAAATTAAGCGTAAGAAAGGCACTGTAGCTGAAGAAGATAAACCTAAATTCAAATTCCACGAGTATTACACCAACAAGAAAGACATTGTTGATGCAATCCCGTTCCACCCTTACTACACAGTAAAAGATATTGTGGGTGTGGTTGGTTTCTTAATCTTATTCTGTTGGGTTGTATTCTTTATGCCTGCGATGAATGGTTTCTTCCTAGAAGCGCCAAACTTCGAAGCAGCTAACCCGCTGAAAACACCAGAGCATATTTTCCCAGTTTGGTACTTTACGCCATTCTACGCAATCCTACGTGCAATCCCTAACAAGTTAATGGGTGTTGTGGCGATGGGTGCATCTATCGTAGTGCTTGCGTTACTACCTTGGATTGACCGTGGTTCGGTTCGCTCTATTCGTTATCGTTGTGGTTTACACAAGTTAAACATCGCACAATTCGTGGTAACTTTCGTTATCTTGGGTTGGGTTGGTGCTACACCACAAACTGATTTCAAAACGCTGTTATCACAAATCACGACTGTGACATACTTCATGTTCTTCGTATTGTTATTTGTTTACAGCAAGAATGAGAAAACTAAGCCATTACCAACGAGGTTGACGAAATGATGAAAAAGCTAATTATCGGTTTATTCGCATTGTTGCCATCGTTGACAATGGCAGCAGGTCCTTCGGTTCCTTTAATGGATGCGAACATTGATCTTAAAGATAACGCATCTTTACAGCGCGGTGCTAAATTGTTCATGAACTACTGTCTTGGTTGTCACCAAATGCAGTATCAACGTTATGAGCGTACGTTCCGCGATATTGGTATTCCTACTGAGATTGGTCAAGAGCAATTAATTTTTGATGGCTCAAAAGTAGGTAGCCACATCAAAAATGCGATTGATAAAGATGACGCAGCTAAATGGTTTGGCGCAGCGCCACCGGATCTTACGCTTGTTGCGCGAGTTCGTGGTACTGACTGGATCTACACTTATCTGAAGTCATTCTATAAAGACGAGTCTCGTCCGTTTGGCGTAAACAACGTTGTTTTCCCATCGGTAGGTATGCCACACGTTCTTCAAGAACTACAAGGTTTACCAACACCAATCACTGAAGAAGTGGAAGAACATGGTCACACTGTGACTAAAGTTGTTGGCGTTGAAACAGATGGTTCTGGTGAAATGAGTGTTGACGAGTACGATCGTGCTGCTCGTGACTTAACTAACTTCTTAGCTTACGTTGGCGAGCCGTCACGTTTAGAGTCAGAAGCGTTAGGTCTAAAGGTAATTGGTTTCCTAGTGATTCTATTTATCTTGGCATTCATGCTGAAGAAAGAATACTGGAGAGATGTTCACTAATCCTGGGCATTTTGAAAGGTAGTTTTGTGATAGGGGCTTAAGCCCCTATTGCTGTTTTTGTAATATAATGGAGGTAGGCATGGCCGTAGCTGCCAATAAGCGCCCTGTAATGACCCTGTTTTCTGGTGCTAACTGTATGTATAGCCATCAAGTACGTATCGTACTTGCTGAAAAAGGTGTAAGTGTTGACATTCACCTGGCTGAAAAGGATAACCTGCCAGAAGCACTTCATGAGATTAACCCTTACGGTACAGTACCAACACTGATCGATCGTGAGCTTGGTTTATATCAGGCAAACATCATCATGGAATACCTTGATGAACGTTTCCCTCATCCTCCACTAATGCCAGTTTATCCGGTTATGCGTGGCCGTAGTCGTCTGATGATGCATCGTATCGACACGGATTGGTATAGCCTAGCTAACAAAATCACTAGCGGTAGCAGCGAAGCTGCGCAAGCACGTAAAGAGCTTACAGAAGCGTTACTTGCAATTGCACCAATCTTCTCAGAGGCACCTTACTTCATGAGTGAAGAGTTCAGCTTAGTTGATTGTTACTTAGCACCGCTACTTTGGCGTTTACCTGAGCTTGGCATTGAGCTTAATGGTGCAGGCGCGAAAGAGCTTAAAGAATACATGTTGCGTTTATTTGAGCGTGAATCATTTCAAGCTTCACTAACTGAAGCTGAGCGTGAGATCCGTTTATAATGACGCCTAATCGTCCTTATTTACTACGCGCTTTCTTTGATTGGATTGTTGATAATCAGTGCACACCACACTTAGTGGTTAACGCTGATTTTCCTGCTGTACAAGTACCAACACAGTTTGTGCAAGACGGCCAGATCGTTTTGAACATTAGCCCATCAGCGGTAACGCAATTTGCAATGGACAACCAACAGCTGAGCTTTAATGCGCGCTTTGGTGGTCAACCAATGCAAGTGTACGTACCTATGGGTGCTGTGCTCGCAATTTATGCACGTGAGAATGGTGAAGGGACTGTATTTACTGCAGAAGAATTCATCGAGGACGAAGACGATTTTGCTCCGGTATTAGAAAGTGTTGAAACACCTGACGATATTACGCCAGATGATGAACCACCTGCTAAACCAGAGAAGAAAAAAGGTGCTCACTTACGAGTGATTAAGTAACCTTAGTCAGACAAAAGAAAACCCGCTATTAAGCGGGTTTTTTATTATTAATTCACTGTTTAGCGTTACAGATATTCAAACACTTTAATAACACGTTCAACGCCTGATACGTTACGTGCTACATCAACCGCCAAATTCGCTTCAGAATCGCTCACTAAGCCCATTAAAAAGACTTCGCCATTCTCTGTTACTACTTTGATGTTATTGCTGCTGATACTCTCTGTGGTGAGTAATTGCGTTTTCACCTTAGAGGTTAACCAAGAGTCGTGCGTTTGCGTACTCATGCCAATATTTGAACCAATGCGAATTTGGTTGTGGATTTTACGAATGCCATCAACGCCTTCAATAGCGCGTTGTGCTTCGTCTTTCATTTCTGCGTTAGCAACTTGACCAATCATAAGCACAATACCATTAACGCTGATGACATTAACGTTAGCATATTTGTGAAGACGCTCATTTTCGCTGATAGCAATAGAACTTTTAATTTCGATGTTGTTATCGTCGATTTGTGAACCAATCGTGCGGCGATCATTCGCAGCAGTTACAGCGCCTGCAGTACCGGCGACAACGGCAGCTGCACAGCCTTGCAGCAATAAAACGGTACCAAATACTAGTAAAGACTGTTTAAACATTAATTTTCTTCCTGTGGGAATAAGGTTAAATCGATAAGCTCACTGAGGCAGTGTAAATTCACTAAGTGTGACTCAACAATACGGCTTGGGCGTTTGGATGGAACACGAATTTCAACATCATTTGGGCCAAGTAAGCCAACTAATTCACCGCCGTCATCACCAACAAGCACAATCACTTTCATATCACGGGTCAGTGCCGCTTCAACAGCTGAGATAATCTGCTTTTCATTGCCATTGACTGCAATTGCTAACAAAAGGTCGCCCTGCTGAGCAAATGCACGAATTTGTCGTGCAAAGGTTTCGTGCTCATCATTATTTGCGGCTGAGCCTAAGTTAACTTGATCTTGTGCAAGCGCAACTGCGGGTAGGCATGGGCGCTCGGTTTCATAAAAGTTAATTAACAGCCCAGCCATATGCTGTGCCAACATGTGGCAGCTAGGAGTGCCACAACACAGCAGTTTATTGCCGTTAATAAGACTTTGTGCAATGGTGAACGCTGCCGATTCAAGTGCGCTTGGCAGTACTTCACCTGCCGCTATTTGAACTTGAATATTTTCGGTAAAGATTTTTTTTATCGTTTCTTGCATAACCTACCAAATTAAGCCGACGCCAAACGGCGTTAGTAAACATTTTTAAACCAGTTTAGGGTGCTGTTAAGCTCACCTGTTATAGCGACATAATCTATCCGCATAGCCTGGTTTGAGATCTTTTTCTCGGCAAGATAATGGCTGATCGTGCGCCGTAATCGTTGCTGCTTTTGTTTGCTGAGCGCATAGTTTGCACCACCACGCAGGGCGTTTTTTCTAAATTTTACTTCTACAAATACTAGCGTTTGCCCGTCACGCATTATTAAATCGAGCTCGCCGTACTTGCATAAGTAATTGCGCTCAATGGCTTTTAAGCCATGTTGTATTAAATACTGCTCTGCCTGATGTTCGTAATACAGGCCTTTCTCGCGGCTATTTTGCCACAATTGCTTAAACCACGACATAGCTTCATCCTTGAGCTAATACTACGTTTTAAAACAGGCTATTCAGCGGCATTGATCCCAATAGCAGATTGCATAAATAGCGGGATTGGTTGTTCAGTCGCTAAATCGACCGCAATAATTTGTTTATTCTTGTACTGTGCCCAATCTAAAGAGCGAGTAACGTAACCATTACTGGCAATGCTCAATTGACCACTAATACCACTAAAGCGTTTGCCCTGTACCATGCTCAATTGCTTTACATCACCAAGCATACTGGCTGCATCGAATGCCATAGCAAATAAGCGCTGGCTTATATCGGCATTCTCAGGCCATAAGCTTTCGTACTGTTGGCGTAAATTGTGTTGTGAGATTTGACCGTCAAGCATCCAAGGTAGTTCCGTAAAATAAAGGCCATCTAAATCGCCTTTATCGGTTCTATCAATTTGTTTACTGTGGCTTTTTGAGCTGGCATATAGTGGAATTCTATCTGCGAAGGTACTCACATTAACGTCTAAATATGGCTTGATTAAGCGAGTTTCGGTGGCATCACCTAAAATATAAATCACGTCAATATCGCTGCGCGAGCGAGTTTCACTCTCTACTTCTTGCTTAAATAATGATTTGACGACTTTAATACGCTCTTTACTTTGGTCTACTTCAAGTAAGCCTGTGATCGTTTTTGGCATATCGTCTTTACCAGAGTATAGCCCTATTTGCGGTTTAACTTCGCTGTAGCGTTGCCATTGTGTATTGAAGTATTCAACTAAGCGCTGGCCGTTACTGTTATTTGGTGCTAGAAGCATCGGCTTTTGATAGCCCGCTGTTAAAAATCGCTCTAATGCTTGCTGAACTTCATGCTCAGGGCTTAGTGCAAAGAAAAAGTGCTGCTGTGAAATTCGCTCACCATCAAAGGTGTTTAAATGCATTACTGGGTAATCAACCAGTGTTTGTGCGCTGGTTAGCTTTTCGATATTGCTTTTTAAAAGTGGTCCAATAACAAAATCAGCATTAAACTCGCTGAGCTTAAGTGAAATTTCAGCGGCTGATAATGACTCATCAATAAATAAGGTTTGCTCTAATGACTGTCCATCTAAGGCCGCAAGCACACCGGCTTTTAAGGCATCACCTAATCGCTCATTAGCACCTGATTGTGGAAGTAATACTGCGAGGCGATTTACATTTAAAGGTTCAATTTGTACCAGCTCAGTCACTTTTTTTGGTAGTACCTCAGCAGCTGGGTGACCTGGATAGCGGCGCAGCCAGTTATTCATTGCTTGGTGAAGTTCTACAGGCGCACCTAAATATACTTGATGATAAAGCGCTAAGTTAACCCAACCTTGTTGCACCACAGAGCCACGATTAAAGCGCTCAAGTGCGTACGATGAAAGCTGGGTTAGGCTTTGCCATAAATCTTTGTTTAAATTGGCAACGGTAAAGTTATTTTCGCTGCTAAGTGTTGATGCCTTAAAGTAGTAAGTCATCGCTTGTTTTGGCATACCTTGCGATGCATAAACGCGACCTGTTAAATATTGATGCCATGCTAGATGTTCAGGCTGGCTCAATTGTGGCTCAAGCTGTTGTAATTGCACCAGAGCTAAATCACTCTTACCTTGCTGCTCTTGCGCAAGGGCAATGTAAAGTTTGTTTTGAATTTGATCTACGCTTGGAGTCGCTTCTAGCTCAAGACAGATTTTTTCTAGCAGTGCCCAGCGCTCTTCGCTGATAGCCGCATCACGCGCGGTGTATAAAAGCTGGATTTTATCGGCACCTTGACGGTTTAGTGCCACTTGGTACATAGATTGTGCGTCTGTTAGCTGCGATAGCGCAATACTCGATTGGCTCGATTGATTTTCTGCACTATTTCGAGGTTTTTCGGTTGTGCTACAAGCCGATAACCCTGACAATACAATTAATAGACTAACAAGTTTAAGTCGCACAATGATTTCCCGATACGTTAACGCGATTTGCTTATATTACTGACTGACGCAGGAGACCTCAATGTTAAATGAGGACAATTCAGATAAAATCGGCACTCTTTACATTGTTGCCACGCCTATTGGTAACTTTGATGACATCAGCCAGCGTGCCATCCAAACCCTATCTGAGGTTGACTTAATAGCCGCTGAAGATACTCGTCACACAGGAAAGTTGTTAAGCCATTTTAATATCAAAGCAAAAACCTTTGCTTTACACGACCATAACGAGAAACAAAAAGCGCAACAAATTGTAGATTGGTTAGAGCAAGGAATGAACATTGCGTTGGTATCTGATGCCGGCACGCCACTTATTAGCGACCCAGGTTATGCGGTGGTCAATTTATGCCGTGAACAAGGCGCGCATGTTACGCCAGTACCCGGAGCATGTGCTGCAATTACCGCTGTGTGCTGTTCTGGTTTACCAACAGATCGTTTTCAGTTTATTGGTTTTACACCAGCAAAGAGTAAAGCAAGGCAGACCTTTTTCATTGACGCGGTAAACTCAGGTATTACTAGCATCATGTATGAAAGTACCCACCGTATTATGGCGAGCCTTGATGATTTAGAAGCTGCGCTCGGTACAGAGCAGCCAGTAGTGTTTGCAAAAGAGCTTACTAAAACTTTCGAAACCTTTTTCAATGGCACAGTTGCCGAGTTAAAACAGTTTTTAACGGATGATCCAACTAAGCAACGTGGTGAAATCGTACTGATGCTACCGGGTAAAGCAAAGCAAAGTGACGATATTCCAGAAGATGCGCGCCGCATGCTAGGTTTACTCGAAGCCGAAATGCCACTGAAAAAAGCCTGTGGTGTTGTGGCTGAGTATTTTGGTTTGAAGAAAAACGCACTTTATAAAGCAATTATTGACGAAAAAGACTAATTCTTTACTGCATAGACGTGCGCGCTCAGGTATACTGCGCGCCGAGTCAGCCGAGATAATCGCTGCCTGCAACGAAAATGCGCAGGGGGAGGAAAGTCCGGGCTCCACAGGGCAGGGTGCCAGCTAACGGCTGGGGGGCGCGAGCCTACGACAAGTGCAGCAGAGAGGAGACCGCCAACCTCGGTTGGTAAGGGTGAAAGGGTGCGGTAAGAGCGCACCGGGCCACTGGTAACAGTTGGTTGCAAGGTAAACTCCACCCGGAGCAAGACCAAATAGGGTTCCTTATGGCGTGGCCCACGTTGGAACCGGGTAGGTTGCTTGAGCCATAGAGCAATTTATGGCCTAGACGAATGATTATCCACGACAGAACCCGGCTTACTGGCTGACTCAAATTCAAGCGTAAGCATTTGAACTATCAGGTGCTTACGCTTGAACCACTAACTTCATGGCACAAAAAATTAAAACTGTGCCAAATAGTGTGCCATTTGATGCAATACGTTATCTAACTTAGGTAACGAAATGAGACACATAAAACTCCCTGAAAACCTCATCTTACGTAACGAACGTTTTTATTTTCGCTATGTCTTTCCTCGTAAGTTTATCGGCTCTGATATACGAATCTCACTCAAAACCAAAAACCTCCAATGCGCACTTCAGCGATTAGATTTAATATCCCCACACGTAAATAAACTCAAAGAACTTGCTAGTTCTCGTAACGATATAGATACTAAACAACTAGTATTTAAAGCAAAAAGTATTACGGACGATATGAAGCAAGCCCTAACCTTTGAACTTAGTAAAAAAATAATAGCAGAAGAACAGCAAGGTTATTCTTCTAAAGCCCATGCTATTAGTGGCTTTAAGACAAAAGGAATCCATAACCACTCACCTGAACATTTAAGAATTGCTGCTGAAATCATGTTAGCTATTGCTGAGGGTAGTTCTGATGAATTACTTGTCGATGCATTGAACCGTAATGACTTTGAAGTGTTAAATATTTTTGTTTTAGTGACTCAATATATGTCACTAAAAAACTCAGGCGTTAGTAATCAACAAATTTGCGCAAATACACAAGTACAAAAAAGTATTCGCCAGTTCGCGAAAATGATTGATATATTTTCTTCAGTTGGTATGCCTATTCCTGATGAAAGTGAACCAGATTTTGATTTCTTTGATGATTTTGAAGTTGATGATTTCAGTGCTGAAGATCAGGATGCCATTGAAGTGTTAAATAAGCATGATGTTCAATTTGACACAAACTCGCTAGAGTTTATTAAGTTTAAGAGTTTGTTGGAAAATTCACGGAACCTGCAAACGAAATTCTTAGCTTCATGCTTGTTAAAAGACCAAGAAAGCCAGCAAGTATTTGAATCATTGATAACACCTAAATTTAATGAAGGAAATAACACTAATCCAATTCCAAAGAGTGAGCCTTCAGGCCCGTTATTTTCCAAGGTGCACCAAGAGTTTCTAGATTTCAAAATTAAAGAAGGCTTGTCTGAGCGCCTACAAAATGAATATGCTCGTTTTTATGAGATTTGGTGCTTGCTTGTTGAAGACAAACCAATCGAGACTTATAAAGCGAGTGATATAGGTCGCTTTATTGATCGCTGCTATCAATTACCAAAAAAAAACATCGCACCTTATAACAAAATGAGCTTCAAAGAGTGCCTAGACTACGATGTACCATCAGAGGACTGCATACAACCTAAAACAGTTCAAGGTTACTACAAATGGTTACAGGGCGTATTTTCCTATGCCAAGAGAGACACTGTTGAGTATATTCAACACTCGCCTTGCACAATCAAACGTGAATTTAAACAACGCATACGTGGCGCTTTTAATAGTGTAGAGCTTAATAAGTTTGAAACATTCGCTATGCAAACAAAAAGTGCATGGCAAAAGTGGTCGCTCCTATTAGCTATGTATACTGGTGCAAGACGAACAGAAATTTATCAACTAAGAAAGTCAGATATTCGAAGGGAAGACGGTGTGGATTATATTCTGGTAACTGATGAACATGAATCACAGCGCCTTAAAACTGAAAATGCGAAGCGTAGAATTCCAATCCATAAACGTTTAATTGAATTAGGCTTTCTTGATTATGTAGAGAATACAAACGAGCGGATCTTGTATGAAATTACCTCGGCAGAAAGTATAACAAGCTGGTTTGCTCGCTTAATTACTAAGCTTGATATAGCAAGTGTTAATGAACTTGATGAAATGCGCAGTTTTCACAGTTTTAGACATACGTTTATTAGTAACATACGAAATAATCACTCTTTTGATTTAGCGCTGCTACAACAGGTTGTTGGACATGAACTTTCTAAAGGTGGGATTACAGATAAGTACACACATAAAAGTGCGGATTTAAAGAGGTTGGCTGAAGTTGTTAATGCTTTTTTCATCTCGAAGTGAGTTGAGTTTACAACCTAGAAGGCTTATCTTTAACTATATGATAAAAAAGAATTTGTTTAATATAAAGTATTAAAACTACACTTCATAAACTAAATAGGGATAATGGTTTGAAAAATATAGATTTTTATAATGCTCTTGATGAAGAGCTAACAAAGATAATTGCAAGCTTTAGTTGTGATTTAAATGCTCAGTTGAAGCAGGAGCAACAAAAAAAATCTTACGCGCTTATGCTTTGGTTCTTAAATACTTACTCTGGTATTACAAATGTTGAAGAATATATTACAGATGGTCATGATGATAACTCTTGTGACATGATCTTTGATAAAAAAAATAGCCAAGATGAAACTGTTTTTTACCTTATTCAATCAAAATGGAATAATGAAAAAAACTGTAGTCGTGAGTTTGAAGCGGATGTTTTAAAGTCTTATCTTTCTGATGTCAATAGTGTATTACGAGGTGATAAATTAAGGGGTAAAAATGAGAAGTTTAATAAAAGGTATGAGGCACTTTTAGAGCATGTTAAGTCTAATGGAGAGGTAAAAGTACTTTATTTGACACTTAAAAATGGCTGTTCAAAGGTCAATGAAAATATAAAGTCGTTTGAAACAATGTTTGGTGGAAAAGTAGTCGTTGATACATTCGATATAAACAGATTAAAACTTGATTATATTGATCTTAATTACAAAAAGAGTTGTCCGCCAAATCCTCTTGAAAAGGTTTATAATCCAGAGTTTGAAAAAATAACGTTGAGCATTGTTAAAGATGACGAGCGAAATTTTTTAAAAATGAACCGCCCATTCGATGCTCATGTTTTTAATATTTTGCCAAAAACCATATTTCAGTTGGTAGAACGTTATGGTGTTTCTCTTTTTGATAAAAATGTAAGGAATCCATTAGTAACATCGTCAATTAATACTGAAATAGTTAATTCTTTAAAAAATAATCCATCTTTATTTTGGTATTACAATAATGGTATTACTGCAATTAGTAGAGCTATTCCGAGTATTAGTAGTCAAGCTGATTCGTTTCAAGTAACAGGTTTACAGATAATAAATGGTGCTCAGACAGCGTACTCAATTTATCTAGCATATCTAGAGTCTTCGCCAGAAGAAAGGGAGTTAATTGATTCTGATGCAAGAGTTACTTTACGCCTATTGAAGTCAGGTGGTAAAGAATTTGATCTTAA
Source organism: Pseudoalteromonas sp. BZA4 (assembly GCF_040104395.1). Taxonomy (NCBI): domain Bacteria; kingdom Pseudomonadati; phylum Pseudomonadota; class Gammaproteobacteria; order Alteromonadales; family Pseudoalteromonadaceae; genus Pseudoalteromonas; species Pseudoalteromonas sp. BZA4. Next base: position 24,419 of record NZ_JBECOT010000042.1, on the reverse strand, counting down.
GGTTACTCGGTTTACAAACTCTCAAAACCCTGTATCACAAAGAGATTTTTGGTCTACTGATGAGATACAAACCAATATTCAAAATTACTTTTATGGTACTAATGTTTGGTATGAAAGACGCTCAGGTGAATTTAGAAAGAAACCAAAAGATATTATTAAAGTTCCAAATAACATTGTTGCATCAGCGTACTTGGCATTTTGGCTATCTAATCCAGTGGCAGTTTTTGAAGCAAGTCTTATTAGAGAAAGAGATGGTACAGACCTACTTTTCACCTCATATAAGGAAAACAAAGATGGTCTTTATGAGGTTGTTTTTAATAGGAGTACAAACCCAGAGGATGTATACGTAGCTTTTTGTATGTTTGATATTTTAACTGATTCAAAAGTCTTTGATATGGATAACGTTTTCTTTTCAAATGGTTTTCATGTTTTGGCTTTATCAAAAGTTGTATTAAAAAAGTATATCGATGATAAATATGATAGTGATGCAAATCTATCTAAATACATAATTGATTCTTACCAGAAGCAAGATTTTGATCTTATTAACCGCTGCTTTAAGTTTTCAACATCTTTTATGCGTCAAGAAATTGAAGAAGTTGAAAATGAGGATGAAGAGAAAGAAAAAGTTATAAACTTGATGACTAAAAATTCTCACTTTGAAATGTTACTTGAGAAGATGAATAAAGTAGATATTACAGCCGCTGAGATTGATGCTATTGAATTAAATAGCAAGTTTGAAGATAGCTTAGCTAATTTGGACGATGAAGATATAGAGATTATTGAAGATAAAGTTGTACATTAGCTCTCTATTTAGAACGAGTAGCGTTAATACACATTAACGCTAACTTCCTTTAATAATTTACGATTCAAATATCGCTATTGCTGTATACTATGTAGAGCCAGCCTTTTAGGTCAAAGAAACTTGTTGCTGAAAACTCTGTCTTCTCCCCATCTAGTGGGGTATTACTATAGTCGATACTATTTATTTGAAAGCTACCATCGTGATTTAATGTAAATTGGAAGATGATAGCTTTCTCTATATAGACTTTATCTTTTCCCCATAAGTCCTTTTCTACAACGTTCCCAAAGTCAGTAATACATTTAAACTCAACAATATTGATCTTATTTTTTGTAGTAAATTCACTCCAGTTTTTTTTCTTACAGCTAGACCAATTATCGAATGCATGACCAACTGTAGTCGCCTTGTTGTAATCAAGGTAACCATTTTTTACGCTATTAATTGAGTTATTGTAATTAATTGGTGAAATATCTAGGGTAGGTAAGATAGATGTCAAAATTGAGATTGTAGCCATTGAAACAAGAGTTGCTTTATTATTTAGTATTTTAAGAGCGGGCCAAATTCTCTGATTTTCTGAAACTTTTTTGTAGTAGTCGAATGTAGCTGTTACAGCAGTTATTGATGCAGGTACAGCCCAATAAATTGCGCTATAAAATTGTATTTCCAGAGCCTCTTCAACGATAGATAGCATAAAGGCGTATGTAACTGATAGAAAAGCTATTACTATTGCTTTTTCCCACATACCTTTAAAAAAATAGTAAAAAGTACCGAAAAAGAATGCAAGTAAATTAAAGGTAATTTTACGAGAGCTCTTGTTATCCAGCGCTTTAAACTCTTTTGTTTTACTGAGCGATAGAATTGAATTAGTCTTGGGAAGTGAGTCTAAAATATCAAATCTTTCTTGCCAAAATTTTGATTCTACTACGTTCTTTTTACTTGTCTTAATTTCAGCATTGGTATCTACTTTTGCTTGTTCAACTGCAATACTTGAAATAATACCGATAGAAAGGAGCTTCTTCTTTATTTGCTTAGCTTGCTCTTCGCTTAACTGTTTTTTTAAAGCATAATTTCTGCCATCAAAAAGCTTTTCGTAATTCTTAGGATCAATTTTTAAAAAACGACAAAGGGATTTCCCAAGCTTTTCTTTGCTGTAACCATCTTTTATTTTCCCATTGAATATAACTTTAAACTTTAAGTCACTCATTGAAAGATACCATTTTTTGGTCGTTACTGATGTGCCATCATAAGATGGGCTTATTCTTGTAGATCCATTTGCTGAATGACTTGCATATTAGTATTAGTTGCTGAAAGTAAATATAGGAATATTTCTTATCGAAATTGATGCAGCTATATGCATTGTTCCGCTAGATAAAACCGTATTTCTATACAAAGACCGTGATTATTTTTATTTAAAAATAAGCATTTACCATTTAACAATGTTACTCTCTCAATTATACCTGTAACACCAAAGCCACTTTTAGGATGTGTATGTTCTTGCTCATGTAGCCCCATACCGTTGTCACAAATAATTATCTCAAGTTCATTTTCTTGGTAAGTAATATCGATTGAAAACTCAGTGGCTAGAGAGTGCTTAACTGCATTTGTGGATGCTTCTTGGCATATGCGGAAGATGGCGATTTTAAAATCATCATTTAAGCTATCTATCGGTCCACTTATTTTGCATTGATAAGCGATTCCAGCTTCATTTAGGTGCTCAGAGAATAACTCGCTTTTTAATGCAGCTTCTAAACCTAATTCGTCTAATAGACGAGGTCTCAGCCAGTGCATTAACCTGTATACCGAGTCATACATATGGCTTGAAACGTTTTGAAGTCTTGTAATTGTCGATGCTAACTCGTTATGGTTGGCTGTTTTCTTTTCTAATATTGCAATATTTGTTTTTAAAGCTGTCAGGTTTTGACCTATATCATCATGTAATTCTTGTGAAAGCTGGCTTCGCTCAGATTCTTGAACATTAACAACTTTAGTAGCTAAGTTTTGAGTTAACGTACTAAGTTCAATTAATTCTTTATTTTGCTCTAATAATGCGGATTTAGACTCATTTAATTCAGTAACAAATGCACTGAGCAAAAGAGCCAGAACGCTGTAACTTATTATGTAAAGTTGCGTAGTCAGGAGTAACTCAGTTTCATTCACACCATAGACATTAATGAGTAAGGATATAACAGTTACACTTGCATAGCTCAGAGCCCCTAAGGCCCCGTATCGATAGCTAAACCATATCAACGGAAATATAGCGAGCATTCGCAAGAGATAGAGTGATTTAGGTTCAAACAGGTAAACCCCGATGAAAACAGTGAGGCAAAAACACAGCTGCACTAAGAGAGTGCTAACCTCTTTAGTTATGAGTTTATTTAATTGCTGGTAAATTGTTTTAGCATGAAACGCGAAAAGCAACATGATAAGTGTCGTTATGATACCGCCAAGCTGATGAGCTAACATCATTTCAAAGCGATTTTCATCAGCAATAAGCCGGTACTTATTTTGGCTATCACTCGGTAAGATAATGAGCATTGATCGTATAAAGCGATATGAAATTGCAATAAATAATACTGTAACAGCACTTTTAACAGTTTGAATATCTAATCGAACTTTGAATAGCTTAGCGAGTATCAGTGGAGTAAGTATCATATATTCACGGGTTGCAGCTCGTAGTAATCTATATGCTAAATCATTCATTGGCACGTTATAGTAGTACCAGACATAACTGATCTGCCCTAATGTAAAGCCTACTGTCAGTGCAGGCCAATATCGTAGAGGAAAAAACAGATAACAAACTACTCTGAAGCCAACCGGAAAGTACCAACTAACAAAGTCCTCGTACACAACATAGTTAAAGGAAAATAAATAAAGACTATTTTCGATAACTGGCGCAATTAAAACTATTAAGCACGAAAACAATGCAAACTTTACTATGTCACTGCGCTGGGTGCTCTTAAACTTGAGAGCTAGCGGAACAAAGTAATTTTTGTTGAAGACTCTATCCATGAGTAAGCATAACCTTTTTATAATATATAAACTTGCGTCGTATCAAACTGTTGTTTGGCGCTAGGGTTACACAAAGTATAACGTTGTGTAACTTGAATTTCAGCTTTATTTCCAATGAGTTGTAATAAATGCCCTTTAGCAATATCTGACATATTACGCTTATGTTTTACAATCACTTCACGACCTAAAGCTCCTTGCAAGCGTGGTTTAGGGAAAGCTGTTTTGGTTACCGGCTTGATATGCTCGCACTGAGTAAAATAATCTAAACATTGCTGTTTTGCATTATTGATGGTCTCATCGTTACTTTTAATTATGTCTACATTTTTGATGAAATGAACAAACGCGGCATTTCGTGAAGTGAAGTTAGCCGTAACATTAGCTAAGGCTTTTGATTCTGGCCATTTACGCATGACTACATATTTATTTTTACCTGTTTTGACTAGGTTAGTAGACCCTTTTGTCATCTTACTTGTCCATTCAATACGATAATTTGACTCACCAATGTAATGTAGTAATACAGTGATGTTTTGAAAGTGGCTTGTTTCCCCTGCTATTTTTTTCATGGCTATTTCCTTGTCATTTTGGGTAAGCTTACAAGGAGATAAACAATAAAATTATTTCCACTTTTCTTAGTCTTATAAGAATTTTTCTTACCTTAGTGCGCTACTCCCGCGTTATAATCGGATTAATCAGTACATGGAGTTGTTATGAAATTTGCGCTTATTGACGATCACCAAATGGTAAGGGAAGGTTTTAAGGCTCTCATCGAAGAAGAAGAGCCTGATTGGCAAGTTAGCTTTGAAGCAAGTAGTTACAGTGAGTGTCTACAAAACTTAGGTGATATTGATATAGATTGCTTCGTCATCGATATTTCGCTGCCAGATAGAAATGGGTTAGAAGTTTCTCAACTAATTGGCAAAAAGCTTCCAAGTGCTAAGCGTATAATTTTGAGTATGTATGAGGAAAAGTCTTATATTCAAAGAGCGTTAGACATAGGTGTTGATGCTTATCTATCGAAACGAGATGCAGCTGAAGAGTTAATAACAGCAATACATTCTGTCTTTAAAAATCAACTATTTTTAAGCCCTTCAATTAACACGCATTTCTTAAAACCTCAAAAAACTGACAGTGTATTAAACAAACTGACACCAAGAGAATTAGAGGTTTTTAAGCTACTTGCACAGGGCTTTAATGCGAAACAAGTTTCACAAGTGATTGATATAATGCCTAAAACGGCTCATGTTCATCGTGCCAGCATTATGAGCAAACTGAACTTAACTTCGCAAATTCAAATTACTAAACTGGCTCTTGAACAAGGAGTAATTCTTATTGATGACATAGGGTAGTTTCAAACGTCATTAAATGTCAAAAACCATACTGGTTTTAACTAGTTAGTCATATATACCGAGCTTAAACTTACTTCAAAGGTATAGCTCAATGACTACATTAACCCCTACAGAATGTTACTTAAGTAACCTTGCTCCTTCAGGCCGTAGATCTGTCAAATCAGTGCTTAATGCTGCGATTAAAATTTTATCTGCTGATGCTGCTTTAGAAAAATATCAAATACATGCTCTCGGCTACGACCAGCTTTCTTTTTTAAGGCAAGTGTTAGTCGAACAAGATAAATCAGCTCGTACTATTCATCTAACATTTCAAGCAATCAGAGCTGTGACTAAAACAGCATTGCTAATGGGACAAGTTGATCAGCATGCCCTCGATAAATTTAGTGCTTTAAAGCTTCCTCACATTGAGCCAAGCGTTAAGGGTAAAGCACTGTCGATGTCAGAGCTAAAACATTGTCTGACTAAACAAAATTGCTCTGCTCATGAGGTTCGAAATATCGCATTAATAGCGACAATGTCGGGAGCTGGGTTGAGACGTTCTGAAATACATAGATTGAGACTATCAGACATTTCATTGCAAGATGCTCAACTAGTAATTCAAAAAGGTAAAGGCAATAGAACCAGAACTCAATATTTACCTCTATGGGTTGTAAGCCACCTTTCTGATTGGGTTTCATTACGAGGCAATAAACCTGGCTTTTTATTTTGTAAACAGATTAACAGCCAGCCCTTAATTCAAAAGCCGCTCTCAGTTGCCAGTATCTACGATATTGTTACAACCAGAGCAATCCAGACATTAGGTAAAAAAATAACACCCCATGATCTCAGAAGAACTTATATAACATCTCTATTAGATAATGGAGTTGATATTTCTACTGTGAGTAAGCTTGCTGGTCACAAGAGCATAACGACTACGCAGATCTACGATAAGCGTGGCATTGAAAGCCTTAAAAAAGCTGTTAATACATTAAGCCATGATGTGTGAGGGGTTTAATATGAAAATTGATACAAAAAGCCTCACTTGTCGTTATGTACTTAAACTTATTGAACACGGCTTCTTTGATGAAGAGGTATTCGATATGTTTTCACCAAGAGAAATCCAGCAAATATCTTATACGACGAAGAAAAATGCACCCTTAGATATAGATGAACTATATGATTTACTGAGCGATCTTTCTTGCATCGAAAATTACCCAAGATTTGGCTTAAATTGTAGCTATTTCTTAAGGAGTATTGGTTTAAATAAAAAGATTAAGCGTCTGTTTGAGCTGACAATCATGAGTTCAATTAAGCCGAGATTCTTTGAGTTTATTGAAGATTTCATAGTTAAGTCTTCATACAATTACCATGAAGTGTTGGCAACTCTATGTGATTTAGAAGAAGCCGATTTTCATGAGTGTATTGATGAATTAAACTCTCTTGGCTTAGGAAATAGCGATGACTTAGATTATGAGTTACCAGCAATCCCATTAGGCTTAGCTAGTTACCTTCTGACAAGTGATAACTATGATTCAAAAAAAGCAATTAGCTTATTTTTAAATTCAATGGAGCCAGCTAGCTATAGGCTATCTAACTTTGAACATATAGAAACCGAGCACTTAAAAAAGTTATTAAGTGGATGGAAAGCTTCTAATGGAACACCAGTGAATATTCTTTTGCATGGAGCAGTAGGCACCGGTAAAACAGAGTTGGCCAAAGCACTTTGTGAAAGCTTAAACCTTGTGCTTATGGGGGTAAGCTCCAGTTGCAGCACTAATGATAAAGCTAGACCAAAGTTTCTTGCTAATAAATCCAGCCCATCAACCCGTATTCAAAACCTTCTTATTGGCAGAAAGCTTATGGGTAATCGCAGAGATGGTGTTTTACTCGTTGATGAATGTGAAGACTTATTTGAAGTCGATATTATGGGGTTTACTGAGTCTAAAGAGTTACTCAACTCATTAATAGATAACAGTAATTCAGCAACAATATGGATTACAAACCACATTGAGACGCTCCCTCTTAGCTGCATAAGACGCTTCGACTATGTTTTAGAAGTGCCAGCAATGTCAGCAGATAAACGTACCAAGCACGTTTCTGAATCCTTTAGTCCTTTGAGTGTATCAAAAGACTTTTTAGCTAGAGCAATTTCAAATAAGCATTTGAGTCTTGCAAATATAAGCAAAGCTGCTCATGGTGCTAAATTATGTAATTACTCAAAAAATAAAGCAGAAGAGTTTATAAGCGCTTATTTTGATGGTGTGCTATCTGCATCAGGAATCGATACAAACGAGCTACGTTATAAGCCTGAGCTTAAATTTGAGCATGCCAATATAAACCTTAAGGGGTCATTTTCAACAATGAACGATATTGTAAATGCTATAGAAAGCTATCATGGCGCAAGAACTTTACTTTTTGGCCCTGCAGGGACTGGCAAAACTGCGTTCGTAAATCATGTCTGTGAAGAAGCTGGGTTTGATCTAATTAGTGTTCAAGCCTCAGATATCTTGAGTAAGTGGGTTGGTGAAAGCGAGCAAAATATTAAAGAGTTATTTGTAAAAGCGACCGAGCAAGAAGCAGCCATTTTTATAGATGAAGCTGATAGCTTGTTTGCAAGTCGAGAGAGCGCTAAAAGCAACTGGGAAATTCAATCAGTTAACCAACTTTTATGTAATCTTGAGATGTTTGAATTTCCATTTTTTGCTGCCACTAACTTCAAAGGTAAGTTAGATAAAGCTTTGCTAAGGCGCTGTGATTTCAAGCTTGAACTGGATTACTTAACCGAGCAGCAAGTGAAGCAAATGCTTTTAAAACTAACAGGTGAAAAGTCACTCCCGCCTAGTAGCACAAAAATGCTTACAGAGTTAAATCGTTTAACACCTGGTGACTTTAGTGTGATCGCCAGAAAAATGCGTTTTAGCAATAAATTACTCTCAATAACTGGTGTATTAGAATGCCTCAATGAGGAACAAAAGATGAAAGGCACTGTGTCTAGAAGGATTGGATTTTAAATAAATACAGTACTGTACTGTTGTAATAGCTTTAGTATTGTTTTTTCAATTTAATATTAAAGGTTTACGGTTGTTGGTGCTATGTGTCAAAGTTGTTTTAAAATAGAAATTTCTAGTTTTTGAGTCTAGAAAGATAGTATGTAAAAACAGATTATTGAATGAGTTAATATCAAGGATTATTAAAAATGAGTTATACAACTACTGAGAAAGCTAGCATATGGTTTAAAGAAAATGAAAGTCACATAAAACCGTCTCAAACTATTTTACACCATTTTTTAAAGTACTATTCCGGTAAGTCAGTAAGTTGGAGAAGAGACTCGCCTGTAAAAGTTGTATTGGGTACTAACATGAAGGAAGGAAGGATTTCAATAACGCCACAAACAAGTCCCAATATAAGAGTTAGATTTGCTCCTTTAGAAGCGGCTGAGCAGATTGTTCAGTTTGTAGAGGAATTAAAGAGTAGTTACGGTAGTGTTTTGACATTTAATTTAGATGACAAAATTCTAGACGTTACTAGCGACTTTCAGGATGCGTCTCTTAAGCAATTGACATGCGTTACAGATCTTATTTTAGATAAATTTAACTTTATTGATTTTACTAAACCTAATAGTTATGACTCTCCTTCTAATACAGACGAGGAAGCGCTACGTATTCAAGAAAAGGCCTCATCTTTCAAAAATATTATGTTGAATGAAGCCGCGATGGAAAGGCGGTTTGTTAACTGGCTAAAGAAAGAGCATGATATTGATGCTAAAAGCCAAGATAGAGATGGTCTTTTTCGAAGAGATGTTACATACAATCATAATGGTTTCGACATCATAGCTGAACTAAAATACACAAGCTCTGTGAGAGAAAACATTGAACAAGCAATTGGTCAACTTCTTCGCTATAAATTGCATCCATTAGCAAAGAAGGATGCTGATAAATTACTGATAGTTTCAGGTGGTAATGTTCCGACTAATGACGATATTGTCTGGTTTTCTAAGTTGAAAGCGGTCATAGACTTGAAAATTGAAATACTCTGTGAAGATCCTACAACAATTGGTGTTTTTAAATGTCCAAATGAGTTAATAAAATAAGCTCTGAATTAATATAGGTTTTTTTTAGCTGTTTTTTCTGGGCTCCTTGTTTGAAGGGGCTCGTCTGGAAATAGTTACCTTTCCTCTTTTTAGTTTGTTTTTGACTACAGTAGTCGGCTTATTACTTTCTTTTATTTTATTAATTAACATATTAAATATTTCATCGTGACTTTTTGATATTTCATCATCTTCATTAAAATCTATAAGTTCAATTAATTCATTATATTTTTCTCTATCAATTGTTATTGTTATTCTTTTTCTATTGAATTTTAACTTTCTAATTCTTGAAAGAAAGTCGTTCCAAACTTTATCTTCAATTTTGTTAGTGTATTTTTTGCAGTTTTCCATTGTTTTTATTAGTGTTGATGTTTCTTTTTCTAGCTCTTCTTTTATTTCTTTGAATTCGTCTGAATATTCCTTTGTCTTTATTATTTCATCTATTAGGTTGTTTATTTTTTTCTTTTTCTTTTTGTTTTGATTTGATTTTTGCTCACTGAAGTTTATTATTTTAAGCTTTAATTCTTCAGGTATTTCTTTGTTTATTATCTCATCGCATGCCAAATACCACTCCCAGATTTCTATTTTTCTTCTGCTCAAAGTTAACCCCTATTCTTTATTATAATTGATTGTTCCGGAACGGTTCTTCTGTTTATTCGTTCCGGAATGGTGGTTTGTACACTTTAGTTCCGGAACGGTCTTCTGTCAAATAAAGTTTGAAATGAACTTTCGCAATGAATTTCAGCTTACTAATTTGAAACTGTAAACAAAGGGTCCAAGAAATTAAATAGGACTGTTGGAATGAAAAAATCAATAAATTCAGAGTGTAATAACATCAGCATAGATGGACATGATCAATTGCAGGCTCACTCTTTAGCTTTAAAACTAGTACATAAGGCAGTTAAAGATGATGTTGTCGTTTGTATTAAATCTTTGCAAGAATTAGAAATAGAAGAACTTCAACTCGACTCTTTTATTTCTAAATATGGCTATTCATATTCAAAGTTAGATCTTTTGGTTATGGGGGTTGATAGCTATAAGTTACTTAAAAATGAAAATTCATTTAAAAGTTCAAAAGTATTACTGGTTGCAAAAAATAGTTTTAATGAATTAAGTAATGAAAAATGCAGGTTGAAAGAAAGTGATGGTCACTTAGATAAATTTTCTTTAACTTTAAATGTTGGGCGGGAGATTCGTAAAAAATTTACCAAAAGGGTGACTTCAAAAGGATTATTGGAAAGAGTAGGTAAAAATAATGTTAGATGTCGTTATTATAGAAAGAGGCTTGTAAATAAAGGGCAAAGTTTTAAAATTCAGTATTCACCATTTAACAAAAAAAATAACTGTTTTAAATTTACTTGGAATCCAAGTGTCACAAGTGATAGCTTTGTTAATTCTATATTTTATGAATTAAAGCAGGTTGTTGGTTCTTGTTATTCTGAGATTGTTGGTGACTCTTTAATATCACGGGTTGATTTTGCTGTGGATAAAAGAGGGTGGAAAATTGCAGATTTAATTATTAATGTTAGTGGCTCTTCTAAATTTACTAGTTACTTTGATTGTTTTGGTAATCCAGAAACTAAAATTGTAGGGGGAAGTGATTTTAGATTCCAAGCCTATAATAAGTCATTAGAGCAATCAATTATTACTAGTGATCCTATGACAAGGTTTGAAGTTCAATTTAAGAGACCAACACTAGATGAAGAAAGAATTCATTTAAAAAATTTATGTACAACTGTTGATAAAATCAACAAGCTAAAAATTTATGATTTTTGTAAGAACTCTTATATAAAAGCATATGAAGTCAATACTCTAAAAGAGTTTGGTGTAGTAGGGCTAAGAGCAACATTAGAAAACGATTCTGATAAAAGAAGGCTTGCCAGAAATCTAGCTAAAATTGAAATGCAAGATTTTTGGGATAAGTTAGTTGCTAATGCACTGAAAGAGTTAAAGGAGCTTAAAAAGCTTCTAATGAAGCCTAGTGCCTAACTGGAATTGTGCCAAAAGGTGTGCCAAAGTGGCACTTAATGTAAAAGTAGTTCTTCTTAACGTATTGTTTTATTTTGTAATTGTGTTTTCAGCCTTGAAACTTACTGGCTGACTCACCAAATCATATTAAAGCCCGTATTGAATGCTACGGGCTTTTTTCTTTCTATACCTTTACGTAATTAAGAAAACCACTCCGCTCATACAAAGCAGCGGCTTATTGGCTGACTCACCAAATTATACGAGAGCCTCGGTATTTACCGAGGCTTTTTTGTTTCTAAAATCTTTACTTAATGAAGGAATCTTTCTGATTATTGATCTCGGACAAGGTTACTGCGTTGACTCTGTATGTTGCAGTGGTACAGTGAAATTGAACTTAAATTCTAGCTAAAGGAGTTGCCCATGCTAGGCGAAAAACACTCGTTATTGAATGAATTCCCAGAGTTTAATGAATTAATCCATAGCCTCGCGAAACACGATGCTCACTTCAAGAAAACCATGCAACGTTACGATGATATGGATAAAGAAATTCGCTCTCTTGAGTTGCAAGACTCTCCAATAGAAGATGCGGACATGCATGAAAAGAAGCATCAACGCGCCGTGCTAAAAGATGAACTTTATGACTTTTTAAAAGCCAATGCTTAATAAATGAATCGAATAATGCTCCTGCTAACGGTAGGAGCTTTTTCACTCCTCTATTTTTACTCTCCAATCGTATTTAATCGCAATATCCCTTTACTCAATCAAGGTTATGGTAGTCTTAGCGCGATTTTTTAAGGCAACAATGGAATAGTGCTTTGCACTGACTGGGATTAACATGATTAAAAAAAATATTATTACTACTTCATTAGCACTTATGGGTGTTGTCGCTGTAGGTAGCGCACACGCTGATGAAGGGCAGTGGCAACCGCATCAATTAAAACAATTACAAAGCGAGTTTGACCGCGTTGGTATTGAGTTACCAGCTTCACAAGTGGCAGATCTTAACCAGTATCCACTCAATGCAGTGGTTGGTTTAGGCTATTGCTCTGCGTCATTTGTGTCACCAAAAGGCTTAGCGGTAACTAATCATCACTGTGCTTATGGCGCGATTCAAAATAACAGCACACCAGAAAATAACTTAATTGAAAAAGGCTTTTTAGCAGCTGACTTGTCAAAAGAATTACCAGCAGGCCCGCAAGAGCGTTTGTATGTAACCGAACAAGTGGATGATGTCACTGATCGCGTATTGGGTAACTTACCCGCAGAACTACATGGCAAAGCGCGTTATGAAGCGATTCAAGCAAACCGTAAAGCCTTGATCAGCGAGTGTGAGTCAGATCCTAACTATCGTTGTACTGTACGTGATTTCCACCATGGGCTAGAGTACTTCATGATCAAACAACTGATGATCAAAGATGTGCGCTTAGTGTATGCTCCGGCAGAAGCGCTGGGTAACTTTGGTGGTGACATCGATAACTTTGAATACCCACGTCACACGGCCGATTTTACTTTTGTACGTGGTTATGTTGGTAAAGATGGCAAGCCTGCAGATTACAGCGAAGATAACGTACCTTATGAGCCAAAGTCGTTCTTAAAAGTGAATGCGAGCGGCGTAAGCTTAGGTGATGGCGTGCTGGTGGCAGGTTACCCTGGTCGCACTAGCCGCTATAAACTAGCAGATGAAGTAAATTATTCAGCGAGTTGGTATTACCCGACATTGCTTAATACTTACAACATGACTCTAGACGTAATTGCCAAGCAGAGCGAAGGCGATGAGCAAGCACAAGTTAAATATGCCTCTCGTGTAAAAAGTACTAACAACCGTTTAAAGAAACTGGAAGGCTTACAAGATGGCTTTAAAGTAACGGATATTCCGGGTATTAAAGCTGCGCAAGAACAAGAATACTTAGCTTGGTTTGCACAAAGTGCTGAGCGTAAAGCTTACGCAGATTCATATCACGCATTAAAGTCATTATTAGTAGAAGCGCACGCACAGCAACAAAGCCATTTTTACTTTGATTACGCAAAACGTGCAGACTTATTAAGTACGGCAATTCGTTTATACCGCTTAGCTAAAGAAAGCGAAAAGCCTAATGCAGAGCGCGAAATGGGTTACCAAGAGCGCGATCTTCCTATGCTTAAAGCGCGTTTAGAGCGTTTACAAAAACAGTTTACGCCTGCAGTCGATAAAGCCTTATGGTTAAGCTACTTAGGTAACTATTTAGCGCAAGATAAAGCAGCGCAAGTTGCGGCATTAAACGACGGCTTAGGTATTACAGATACCACTACACAAGCTGAGCTTGATGCGATTATTGCTTCTTTTTATGCTAATACAGAGCTTACAGATGTAGAAGCACGTGTTAACTGGATTGGTAAATCTGTCGCAGAGTTTGAAGCATCAAACGATCCATTCATAAAGTTAGCTGTTGCTCTATACGATACCAACATGGCACAAGAAGCTGATAAAAAAGAAATGGCGGGTCGCTTAGCAGAAATTCGCCCGCAGTATATGCAAGCCGTGATCGCTTTCAATAACGCTAAAGGTAAGCCAGTTTACCCAGATGCAAATGGCACACTACGCGTAAGCTATGCACAAGTTGATGGTTACCCAGCGGCAGATGCTGTGTATAAAACACCTTTTACATCACTACGTGGTTTAGTGGCTAAACACACAGGTGAAAAGCCATTTGTTGTTACAGACAAAGTACTTGAAGCTTACAAAAAGCAAGCGTTTGGCGCGTACTACCGCGGTGACTTAGGTTTGCCTGGCGTAAGCTGTCGCTTATTTAGCTTTGGTTGTGAGCCACAAGCGGCTAAACCTCTTGAAGTTAACTCAGTACCAGTCAACTTTTTAAGTAGCGCTGATACCACAGGTGGTAACTCAGGTTCGCCAGTCATGAATGGTAAAGGTGAATTGGTGGGTCTTAATTTTGACTCGACTTATGAATCAATCACCAAAGATTGGTACTTTAACGCCAAAATTACCCGTGCTATTCACGTTGATATTCGATACATGCTTTGGTTAATGGAAGAAGTTGATAACGCAGGTTACCTACTTGATGAAATGACCCTAGTTAAGTAGCTCCGCTATGTTAATAATAACCGCAGCAATCGCTGCGGTTTTTTTATGTCTTTAATTTTTGCCAATCTAACGTTTTTAATTTGTTTATTTTCAATACTTTTGTAATGTACAAATCAGATACTTTTACTTGGGAAAAATAATGAGCGCCAAACAAATAATAAAAGCCATTTCAGTGAGTGTTGTGGCAATAACGGCAAGCTTTAATGCCAGTGCAGCGAATACCGAAGCAATGTGGCCGGGCACGGCTTATAATCAGCAAATACCAACATTTAAACAAGTACTCGGATACGATGTAGGTGAGCGCATCACCAATTACAACGATATGCGTCGTTATCTTAGCGCTTTAGAGCAAGCTGCGCCTGATCGTATTAAAGTGTTTAAGTACGCAAACAGCTGGGAAGGTCGTGAACTGGTTTATGCGGCGGTTGGCACTGCGGAGCATATTCGCTCATTAGAAACCCTCGCCAATAACACCCAAGCTTTGGCTGATCCGCGTATTACCTCTGAAAAAGAAGCTAAGTCGCTAATTAAAAATTTACCTACGTCTGTGTGGCTTCAGTATGCAGTGCACGGTAATGAAATTAGCTCAACCGATGCTGCATTATTTACTGCATATCACTTATTAGCAGCCCCGAATGATGCCGTTAACAGCAAAATTTTAGATAACACAGTGGTGTTTATCGACCCACTACAAAATCCTGATGGTCGTGAGCGCTTTGTTACTCGTTATTATGCGACCGTAGGTCTTGAACACAGTGCAGATAGGTTAAGTGCAGAGCATAATGAGCCATGGCCAAGAGGCCGAACAAATCATTATTTGTTTGATATGAACCGTGATTGGTTAGCGCTTACTCAGCCTGAAAGTAAAGGCAGAGTGGCTTCAATCAATAAATATAAACCACAAGTGGTGGTTGATATTCATGAAATGGGCGGCGACCAATCTTACTACTTTGCACCGGCTGCTCAGCCATTTAATCCGCATATGACGAAAACCCAAATCGCCAACATGGATGCGATTGGGCAAAATCATGCGAAGTATTTTGATGAATTTGGCTTTGATTACTTTACCCGTGAAATCTTTGATGCCTTTTACCCAGGCTACGGTGATAGCTGGCCTGTTTTTTATGGTGCATCAGCATCAACTTACGAAGTAGGCTCTGCACGTGGCCACGTGTTTGAGAAAAATACCGGTGAACTACTCTCCTATTTTAATACTGTAAAGCGTCAATTTGTGGCCTCAATTTCGACCGCCGAAGGGGCTGCCAACCAACGTGAAAAACTACTAGGTGACTTTTATCAATATCAAGTTGATGCGATTGATTCGGGTAAAGATAGCAAAGAGCGAGTTTATATCTTACCTAAGCAAAGTAACCGTGAAGGCGCTCATAGACTCGCAACCTTAATGGCTGAGCATGGTGTTGAAGTTAAACAAGCAACTGAAGACTTCAAAGCCTGTGGCGTTAAGTATAAAGCGGGTAGCTATTTTATTGATACTGCACAGCCACGCGGGGTATTTGTGCGTACCACATTTACAGACCAAGTAGATATGGCTGAAGCATTTGTAAAAGAGCAAGAAAGACGTCGTGCTCGTAACCTAGGTGATGAAATTTACGATGTCACAGGTTGGTCGCTGCCGATGATGTTTAATGTTGATAGCGATAGTTGTGGTCGCGCTGTTAGCGCAGATAGCAAAGCGGTTCAGGCCGACGACACATTGCTTGGTAAAGTGAATAATCCAGAAGCCTCTGTGGCTTATATTGTTGCTTGGGGTGATACGGCCGCAGCACGCTTTTTAACAGCAGCACTGCAAGCTGGCATTAAACTGAAAAGTGCTGATCAAGCATTTGTATTAGGTGATAAAACTAACTACCCAGCGGGTAGCTTAGTAATCGAAAAACGTCTAAACGATAAAGATTTACTGACTAAAATTAGCCAAATTGCCGAGCAAACTGGTGCAATTGTTGATGGTGTTGATTCAAGTTGGGTGATTGAAGGCCCAAGCTTTGGTAGTAACAAAACAGTACCTATGGTTGCACCTAAAGTGGCGATTGCATGGGATGCAGCCACTCGTGAGCTAAGCGCCGGTAACACTCGTTTTGTTATCGAAAGACAGCTTGGCTACCCGGTAACCGCCATTCGCACACCCATGCTTGCTTGGGCTGATTTAAGTGATTACCAAGTGCTTATTTTACCAGAAGGTAATTACGAGCAAGCACTCGGTAAATCGGGTGCGGCGAATTTAAAAAGCTGGGTTGAAGCGGGTGGCGTGTTGATTGCTCTAGGTAATGCTAACCGCTTTACCACAAATGCTGATTACGGTTTGTTAGATGTTAAACGTGAGCAAGCTTACCGAGAAGATAAAGCAAGCAGCAGTGATGATAAAAGTAGTAAAGTGGCAGGGCAGTTATTCACTTCTCGCGATGATTTAAAAGCAGCGAGCATTGAGCCACATACATCGCCAGACTATGTAGCTGGTGTACTTGCAAATGTTGAAGTAGACCAAGAGCATTGGTTAACCGCTGGGGTTGATAAAGACCTTGTTGCGGTAGCTTACGGTAATGATATTTACACGCCAATAAAACTGAACTCAGGTAAAAACTTAGCCTGGTTTACAGGTAAAGATGATGTGTTAGCAAGTGGTTATCTATGGCAGCAAAATAAAGCACAGCTTGCGTATAAGCCATTGCTTGTTCATCAACCGCAAGGCAAAGGCATGGTGATAGGCTTTACACAGTCACCAACCTACCGTGCTTACCTTGAGGGCATGAATGTACTGTTAACTAACACGATTTTCCGTGCTGCAGCTCATGCTCAGTAAGGTTAAAGTCTAATCAAAATGCCCGCCGATGTTGCGGGCTTTTTTGTGGGCAAAGTTTTAAAGAGTAATGCTCTAAAGGGAGTGAGCAATAAAATAAAAAAGCCCGCAGGGCAAAGGGCGGGCTTTTAGTGTTCCATGGAGAGGAAGTGTTAAGACACAATCCCTAGAGGCTTACCTGTTTGCCAAGCGCCACGGGTAAAGTCTGGAATCGTTTTGCTGTTACTTCTATCTGCAACTGATGCCATACTTTGCGGGAAGATTGATGACCATGCCGCGGCATCGTATACATCTTGATCGAGTGGCTCATTGTTGCGTAAGCAGTAGATCATGCGCCAAAGCATAATGAAGTCCATACCGCCGTGGCCGCCGTTACGTACTGCTTCTTCACCCATGCGTTTCCATAGTGGGTGATCAAATTCAGCACGCCACTTTTCCATATCTTGATCCCAGCTATGAAAGTTTTGCATATGTGGCTTACGCCCCTGCGAACCTGCTTTTTCCCAGGCAGCGAGCTCAGCTTCATATTGCTGTTGGTAAATTTTCGCGATGGCTGGTGGCACATCTTCAAGAGCAATACGATTAGGGAATCCAGCAAATGTGCCATTAGTACCTTGAATTAAGTTATGGCGGCTGTAAGGGCGTGGGCTTGTGGTGTCGTGCTGAACCATAATGCTACGACCTTTCACTGTTTTAATAATGCTGGTGTTCATGTCGCCAGCAGTAAATTTCAGTGAGCGACGTTCGTGGCCCGCAGGAAATTCACGCTCTGCGTAAGCTGCGCGGCCAAGTGCAGGTGAGCTGACTGATGTAACAAAATCAAAGCGGTCACCACGGTTGATGTTCATATACTGAGAAACTGGGCCTAAACCATGGGTTGGGTATAAGTTACCGTTTACCTTGGTATGCCAGTAAGTACGCCAAGAACCTGTGCTGCGGTCAATTTCTTTCATTTGCCAACGCAGGTCATGAATATAAGCAGCTTCACCATGCAGTAACTCACCAAATACGCCTTTACGAACCATGTTTAAAACCATTAACTCGTCACGGCCGTAGTTAACGTTTTCCATCATCATGCAGTTCTTTTGCGTGCGCTCAGCAGTGTTTACTAGTTGCCAACACTCTTCCATCGTGGTTGCTGCAGGTACTTCAACAAAGGCATGCTTACCACTTTCCATGGTCTCAACACTCATCGGTGTGTGCCATTTCCAAGGGGTTGAAATGATCACAATGTCGATGTCATCGCGAGCAAGCATGTCTAAATAGGCTTTATCAGAACCCGTATAAGCAGTTGGTTTAGGTAAGCCTTTTTCAACAACATAATTAACAGACTTATCTAGCATTAGCTGATCTGTATCGCAAATAGCTTTAATTTCAACACCTTCAATATGGCAAAGATGTTTAACATGGCCGCTACCACGTTGACCAACCCCAATAAAACCAACACGTACCACATCCATTGCTGGCACAGCTAAGCCCATTACGCTTTTACCTTGTGCTGCAAGTGGTGTGTTTTGATTATCACCTTGTTGGCTTTTCGCACAGCCAGTCACGACTGTCGCGGCGGTAATGGCTGCGGCAGATTTTAAAAAACTACGTCTATCTATTGTCATAACGATACCTAAATCACTGAGATTATTTTAATAGTGGGTTTCAGTTGTTTCTGTTATATCGCAACTCAAAGTCAATTACAATCAAATGCTTTCAAATTCTTTCGCAACTTTGGGTTTTATCATTTTTATCCTTATAAAATACCGTGGGAAGTGTGTTTTTAACTTATCTTGTATCTTTCGTTTCCTTTCGTTTTGTTGCGCAGCGTTTCGCGCTGTGCTAATGTAATTTCAAATCACGTATCTAACCATTAGCGTAAGCTGCTTGGAGAAAACCATGAATGCATTAAAAACGATTATAAATAACAATCGAGTAGGGCAAGCGCAGGGTATTTATTCTGTGTGTTGTGCACACCCGCTCGTTATCGAAGCAGCAATGTTGCAAGCTCTCAATGATGACACCGAAATTTTAATTGAAGCGACAGCGAATCAAGTTAATCAGTTTGGTGGTTACACAGGAATGAAGCCCCATGACTTCGTTGAGTTTGTTCATGCAATAGCCGAAAAGGTAGGGTTAGATACCCAGCGCATTATTTTGGGGGGTGATCACTTAGGGCCCGTGTGTTGGGTAAATGAGCCTGCAAACGTTGCAATGGTAAAAGCTGTTGACCTAGTAAAAGCCTATGCAAGCGCTGGTTTTAAGAAAATTCATTTAGATGCCAGTATGCCATGCGCTGACGATGGAGAACGTTTAGCTGATGCCGAAATTGCCAAGCGTGCAGCATTGATGTGCCAAGCCGCTGAGTCGGTAGCAAAAGATAACGATATTCTTTATGTGGTGGGTACTGAGGTTCCTCCTCCGGGTGGCGCTACAGAAGAACATGAAATTATTGAGGTATCTCATGTTGAGGGAGTGCAGCAAACAATCGAATTACATCAGGCTGCATTTGCTAACTTAAACATAAGCGATGTGTGGTCGCGTGTTATTGCTGTTGTTGTGCAGCCAGGAGTTGAATTTGATAACCATCAAGTTTTTGATTACCAACGTAATGAAGCGCAAAAACTGAAAGAGTTTATCACCACTGTCGATAATCTTGTTTATGAAGCTCACTCTACCGACTATCAGCCAGATCATTGCTACCACGAGCTGGTGCAAGATCACTTTGCCATATTAAAAGTGGGTCCACAGCTTACTTATGCACTACGCGAAGGGTTGTTTGCATTATCTTATATTGAAGATCAATTAGTCGAAGCTGGTCAGCGTTCTAATTTACGTGATGTATGTGATCGCATCATGCTAGAAAAGCCACATTACTGGAATAAGTTTTACCCAACACAAGGTGCTGAAGCTAAGCTATTTAGAGCTTATAGTTATAGCGACCGTATTCGTTATTACTGGCCTGAAGATGAAATAAAGCAAACAGTAGAAATTTTATTTGCAAACTTAGAAGGGCTAATCATTCCACAAACTTTACTTAGCCAATTTATGCCAGCGCAATATAAGGCATTGATCAATGGCCAAATTAACTCATCACCCCGTGAGTTAGTAATTAATAAAATAATGGAAGTCACGAATACCTATTCGCGCGCTTGTAATCAATAAGTGGTGTTGAGAGAGAATTAATTATGACGCAGTTTTTATCATTAAACGAAACAGATCTTAAGCAACAAAACGCTTATTGGACAGCAAGAGAAATCTCCCAGCAGCCAGAGTCATGGTGCAATACGGCGGCTATTATTGAAACGCATCGAGCAGAAATAAATGCATTTCTAGCGCCAATTTTAGCATTAAAAGAATTACAAATCGTATTAACTGGGGCTGGCACATCAGCCTATGTTGGCGAGGCATTAGCACCTCACTTAACAGCTAAAACTGATTTAAATGTGCGCGCAGTTAGCACCACTGATATTGTTTCTAACCCTCATGGGTTTTTACAAAAGAGCACACCCACTTTACTAATTTCTTATGCGCGCTCAGGTAATAGCCCTGAAAGTGTCGCGGCGGTTGATATTGCAGAGCAAGTCGTTGAAAAGTGCTATCACTTAGTTATTACCTGTAATGAAAATGGTGAGTTAGTTAAAAGGGCGACAACTAAAAAAAATAGTTTTAGTGTACTTATGCCAAAAGAAACCTTAGATGAAAGCTTTGCTATGACCAGTAGTTTCACCTCTATGCTGATTTCAACACTGTGTATTTTTACTCCTGATAACGTTCAATTAGAAAAAGTTGTGACACATACTAATCAGCTACTCGATACGAAAATTGATGACATTAAGCGTTTTGCACAAAGTAAGGTTGAGCGCTTAGTGTTTTTAGGTGCCGGCTCTTTACTTGGCTACGCGAAAGAAGCTGCATTAAAGTGTTTAGAGTTAACAAATGGTGAATTAATTAGTTATTTTGAAACGCCTTTGGGTTTTCGTCATGGTCCTAAAACCATTATTAATGATAAAACCGCAGTGATGTTAATGGCCTCGAGTGATTTTTATAGTAGTTTGTATGATACTGATTTATATAATGAACTACTAAATGACCAACAGTGTTTAGCGGTTAAAAAGCTGGCGTTAAATACTGAACTGGTCGAGCTAGATGATGTTTGGCAAGGTCTGTATTATATTGTCTATTGTCAGATTTTTGCATTTTATAAATCAATGTCACTCGGTTTAACACCTGATAACCCTTGTCCTACGGGCGAAGTTAACCGTGTTGTAAAAGGGGTAACTATTTACCCATTAACTTCTCGCTAAGTAGTGTTGGGTAAAGTATGGCTGTTTACGGACTCGATATTGGTGGTACAAAAATAGAGACCGCCATTTTTAATGATAATTTAGAGCAACAGCAAAGTTGGCGTATTACTACGCCAACTGATGACTATCAGCAATTTTTGCACGCAATTTATCAGCAGGTAATTAAAGCCGATGAACTGACAGGTTGCCAAGGTGCGGTGGGCATCGGTATGCCAGGTATCGTTAATGATGAAGGTAAAGTGCTGTCGGCTAATGTGCCGTGTGCCACAGGCAAAGTGATTGCCAACGATCTTCAAGCATTATTAAAACGCCCTGTTGCGATATTAAATGACACCCGGTGTTTTGCCTTATCAGAAGCAAATGGCGGAGCCGGTGAAGGTTATAGCCGAGTATTCGGTGCCATTGTTGGCACTGGTGCGGCGGGTGGTATGTGCATTGATGGAACCTTGTTTAACCAAGGTTTGGGCATGTCAGGGGAGTACGGCCATTTACCACTGTCTGCGTATTTACAACAAAAATACCAGCTGCCAGTTTTAAAGTGCGGCTGTGGTTTAAATGGCTGTGTCGAAAGTTATATTGCAGGGCCCGGTGTACAAACCTTGTACCAGCATATTACGCAATCTCCTAAATCTGCGATTGAATGGTCAAACGATATAAAACGTGGTGATGAACAAGCCTTAGAGGTGCTCGCCTGTTACTTAGATATTCTTGGCGAAACCTTTGCTGCTATTAGTAAAAGTTTGCACCCAGAAGTAATTGTGCTTGGGGGCGGGTTGTCGCTCATTGATGCAATAGTAGAAAAACTCCCTGACGCAATTCAAACTCATTTATTTTCAGGTTTTGCCGTGCCCGACGTGAAGCGCGCAAAATTTGGTGATTCTAGCGGCGTAAGAGGCGCTGCAATAATAGGAAGTGTTCATGCTAATTCCAACGCATCTTAATTGCTATTACTTAAAAGCCGCAAAAGTGGTGACTGCTGATGCGGTTTTACTCGATCATGTGGTCTTGGTCGAGCAAGGTAAAATTACTGCCATTACTACGCAAATGGCGCCCGAGATCGAGGTAATCGATTTAGGTGAGCACAGTTTATTTCCGGGCTTTATCGATTTACATATTCATGGCCGTGAAGGCTGCGATATCATGGACGGCACCCCAGAATCACTAGAGACTATTTCTCGTTCTTTAGCAAAGCATGGCGTAACGGGGTTTGTTGGCACAACGGTGACTGCAGACTGGGACGTCTCAATTCAAGCTTATAAAAATATGGCGAGTGCTTACCAAAAAGGCTTGGCTGGGGCGCAGTTGCTAGGGGCTTATAACGAAGGTTTATTCTTTGCAGAAGCGCATAAAGGCGCGCACAACGAGTCATTTTTTTTAGAGCTTACTAAACAGCGATTTGATGAAATTTATGCCGCATGTGAAGGTTGCTTAAGCTCATTTGCGTTGGCGCCAGAACTACTTAAATCCCCCGACATGATCCGCTATATCACCGATAAAGGTGTGCGTGTGATGCTGGGTCATACAGATGCTAATTTTGAGCAAACAACACAAGCTCTTGCTCATGGTGCCTGCGGTGGTGTGCATATTTTTAATGGTATGCGCGGTATTCATCATCGTGATCCCGGCTGTACTGGCGCATTACTGATGGACAAGGATGCCATGGTTGAGCTTATTCCTGATGGTATTCATTTGCACCCGAGCATCATGAACATGGTTTACCGTTTAAAAGGGGCAGATAAAATTGCTCTGATCACAGACTGCGTGAGCGCCGGAGGCTTACCAGATGGTCGCTACCGTTTAGGTGAGCTTCCTATTGTGGTTGAACAAGGTGTTGCGCGAACTGAGAGCGGCTCTTTAGCAGGCAGTACATTAACCATGGAAGTTGGCGTTGAACGTTTTTATAACCTAACCGACGCAAGCCTAGTTGAAGCAACTAACATGGCCAGTTTAGTACCCGCTGAGTTTTTAAATAAAGCGGAGCAAATAGGCAGTATTGCGGTAGGTAAACAGGCTAATTTTGCCCTGCTCGATAAAGACTTCTCTGTGCAAGCAACGATCTGTGCGGGTAAGCAAATCTTTTAAAAGTTAAGTGAGAATGCAGGCAAAAGTATTTGATGCCATTGTTATTGGCAGTGGCATTACTGGCGGCTGGGCTGCTAAAGAACTAACCGAAAAAGGGCTCAATGTACTGCTACTGGAACGTGGCAGGCAGGTTGTGCACGGTACTGACTATATCACTGCCTTTAAAGACGATTGGCAACTGCCTTTTCGCGACAGGCCCAGCCTACTAGAAAAACAGAATCAAGCTAAACAAGCACGTACTGGCTATGCCACCAAGCAATCAATAAAACACTGGTTTGTGAATGATTTGCAGCATCCTTATCAAGAATCACAGCGTTTTGATTGGATCAGAGGGTATCATCTTGGTGGGCGTTCATTAACTTGGGGGCGGCAATGCTTGCGCCTCAGTGATATAGATTTTGCAGCCAACAAACAAGATGGTCACGGCGTAGATTGGCCTGTGCGCTATCAAGATATTGCGCCTTGGTACGATAAAGTCGAAGCCTACATCGGGGTTATTGGCGAAGCACTGAACTTACCTCAGCTACCAGATGGACCTTACTTACCTCCTTTTGCGCTTAATGCCGTAGAGCAGCAGCTTAAACAAAGTTTATTGACTCACTACACTAATCGTCACCTCACCATCGGGCGAGTTGCGCATTTAACTAAGGCCAAGCCTGAGCAAGGTCGTGCTCCATGCAGCAAGCGCAACCGCTGTATGCGAGGTTGTCCAACCGGTAGTTATTTTAGTAGTTTAGCCTCGACCTTACCTGCAGCGATGCGTACTGGGCGACTCACTATTCAGACTCACTCCATTGCCAAAGAGATTATTTACAATCCAGATAGCGGGCACACGGCAAGATCATTATAAATTGAACTTATAGAGCAAGTAGTGATCAGATCAAGGCATAATAATTACTTGGTCGCATAAATATGAGCACTACTTTTCTGAAACATTTTAATTCAATTACAGATCCT
>NZ_JBECOT010000041.1:0-37699 GCF_040104395.1 Pseudoalteromonas sp. BZA4 | reverse complement strand
GAGTCAACACTTAATTTTAAACTTTCTTTTTAGACCGTTTTAAACCGAAGTTTTACTTAACTCTCTGTCACTTTGTTCAGCGCTTTTCATTGCTGCCCGCCGTGTCAGTGGATGCGCATTATAGGGAGATGGATTTTTAACGCAAGCACTTTTTGAAGGTTTTTTTGATTATTTTCAAATTAATCAGATACCCACCAAATGCAAACACGTTACCCACAAAGACCTGTGGATAACTGATGTTTTTTAGCAGAATAACTAAACTCTCCTCGCTTGTTATGGTAACTTGCGCCGCAGATTTTCCACTCGCTCACAAGGCAAGAAAAATGACAGACATTATAAATAGTATAAGTGGTCTCCTTTGGGGTCACATTCTGGTTTACCTTTTAATAGCTGCGGGGCTATTTTTCACTCTTCGACTCGGTTTTATTCAATTCACTCAATTCCCACATATGGTCAAAGTGATGTTTCAGAGCCGCCAAGGTTCTGGCGATGGCATTTCTTCATTCCAAGCATTTTGTACTTCTTTAGCTGCGCGAGTTGGTACGGGTAATATGGCAGGTGTTGCCGTTGCACTTTATTTAGGCGGTGCCGGTGCAATTTTCTGGATGTGGCTTATTGCTTTAATAGGTATGGCGACAAGTTTTGCCGAGAGCACTCTTGCTCAGGCATATAAAACCGTCGATGAAGATGGCAACTTTCGCGGTGGCCCTGCTTATTATATGGAATATGGTTTGGGCAAACGTTGGATGGGTGTGATCTTTTCTCTGTGCCTTATTCTTGCTTTTGGATTGGTGTTTAATGCCGTTCAATCAAACTCTATTGCTGCTGCATTTGATGTTGCGTTTGGTATTCCAAACTATGTTGTAGGTATCGGCTTAGTATTAGGGTCAGGTATTATTATTTTTGGTGGCTTAAAAACTATTTCACGTTTTGCAGAAATGGTTGTGCCATTTATGGCGGTGGCTTATTTGTTAGTTGCACTTTATGTGTGTGCCATGAACTACGATTTATTACCGGGCGTATTTATGCATGTTATTAATAGTGCCTTTGGTATCGAGCAAGCGGGTGCAGGTGCAATAGGTTATGGTGTAATGCAAGCCATGATCCAGGGTATTAAGCGTGGCTTATTCTCTAATGAAGCTGGTATGGGTAGCGCTGCAAATGCTGCTGCAACGGCAGCACCTAACCCACCGCACCCAGCCTCACAAGGTTATGTACAAATGCTCGGCGTATTTGTAGATACAATTATTATATGTACTGCAACTGCAGCACTTATTTTATTATCACAACAGCTTATACCTGATTCAGGTGTGACTGGCATTGCGTTAACACAAGCTGCCCTTGAAGAACATGTTGGTAGCTGGGGTGCCACCTTTGTTGCAATTGCAATTTTGTTTTTTGCATTTACCTCGATTGTTGCTAATTATTCTTATGCCGAAACCAATTTATTGTTCTTAGAGCATAACCATGCATCGGGTATGTTGATCTTCCGACTACTGGTACTTGGTATGGTGATGTTTGGTGCGCTTGGAGAATTACCATTAGTATGGACCCTTGCCGATGTTTCGATGGGTTTAATGGCAGTTGTTAACGTCATCGCTTTATTTATGCTTTCGGGCGTCGTTATTTGGCTCGCGAAGGACTACAACACACAACGTAAGGCAGGTAAATTACCTACTTTTGATCCTTCGCAAAACAAAAAGCTAAATCAAACTATTCCTAAAGGCGCGTGGCGCAAATAATCAAGCCAAGTGATTACTTAATTGGGGAGCGATTGTGCTCCCTTTTTTGTATTTGCTAATTTTTCAAAAACAGACAATATGAATGTGATTTGCTGTTCGTTAAGTTTGGACTCAAGCTCAGTAACAAGCTGATCTTTAATTTGCGCTTTTAATGCTTGTTTTTGCTCTGCACTTAATAATGGCTGGGATTTTTGCTGATAAGATTGCACGGCGGTGAGCATAGCCATCACCACGTCATTATCAAAATCGGTTAGCGCTGCTTTGGCATTACTAATAGCCTGTTCTGATTTATCAAAGACGGTCGATACTTTATCAACAAGCACGCTCACCTCATGAATTTTCAGTACGTCATTAATGTTTGACATAATAATCGCAAAAGGAATGAGTACTAACGAGATCGCTAAACAAAGCCCAAATACGGCGCCTACCCAAAACTGGTTTAAGCCATGTTTAAATTGCTCCATTATCTTTCCTTGATCCTATTAATTGATTAAAACTTGAAACGCGTTAGCTGTTTTAAAAAGACTAAGGAAACTATAAAGCTATTTTGGCAATAAAAAAATAATTAGATGAGATTATAAAAAGAAATATAAATGAAATAGAGAAGAGGTATTTTATGTAAATGGTGCCCGGGGCCGGACTTGAACCGGCACGCTGTTACCAGCGAGGGATTTTAAATCCCTTGTGTCTACCAATTCCACCACCCGGGCATCGGGTCGCTCGTAAGAGCATGTGGAGTATTATATGGAGGCGGAACCCGGAGTCGAACCGAGGTAGACGGATTTGCAATCCGCTGCATGGCCACTCTGCCATTCCGCCTTATCGCTTCCAAATAATTGGAGCGGCACACGAGGCTCGAACTCGTGACCTCAACCTTGGCAAGGTTGCGCTCTACCAACTGAGCTAGTGCCGCAAATCTGTTTCTGTCAGTATTTTGTCCGTTGGTGCACAACCTTGAGGTTGCGATGATAACGTTCTGGCAACTGAGCTAGTGCCGCAAATTTGTTTCTGTCAGTAATTTGTCCGTTGGAGCACAACCTTGAGGTTGCGATGATAACGTTCTGGCAACTGAGCTAGTTCCGCAAATTTGATTCTGTCAGTAATTTGTCCGTTGGAGCACAACCTTGAGGTTGCGATGATAACGTTCTGGCAACTGAGCTAGTGCCGCAAAATTTTAATTAGTTACCACTAAAAATGGTGCCCGGGGCCGGACTTGAACCGGCACGCTGTTACCAGCGAGGGATTTTAAATCCCTTGTGTCTACCAATTCCACCACCCGGGCATCGGGTTTGCTATTTAAAGCAAGTGGATAAAGCTAATATGGAGCGGCACACGAGGCTCGAACTCGTGACCTCAACCTTGGCAAGGTTGCGCTCTACCAACTGAGCTAGTGCCGCATCATATTAACTCTAATATCATTTTTATAACCACATTTGGTGCTGTAGTTAACCACAAATGGTGCCCGGGGCCGGACTTGAACCGGCACGCTGTTACCAGCGAGGGATTTTAAATCCCTTGTGTCTACCAATTCCACCACCCGGGCATCGGGTTGCTCATAGAGCGCGTGGAGTGTTGAATGGAGGCGGAACCCGGAGTCGAACCGAGGTAGACGGATTTGCAATCCGCTGCATGGCCACTCTGCCATTCCGCCAAATTAGATAATTGGAGCGGCACACGAGGCTCGAACTCGTGACCTCAACCTTGGCAAGGTTGCGCTCTACCAACTGAGCTAGTGCCGCTTTCTTTATCTTGGGGGCTATGCCCTCTCAACACGGACGCATTCTACAGAGATTATTAAACGCGTCAATATAAAAAATGCTAGTTTTGAACTGTTTGCTTATTTTTTATCTAAAACGGTGTGTAATTAAACGTTTAGGATCAATTTTTGGTCAATTCTGACCATGCCGCTATTAAATACTGCAACATAGAACTAAGCGTTAAGAATGTTGCGACGTACAAAAGGCCATAACTTAAGTAGATCATCCATGTATCAAACTGCCAGATCAAACCAATAATGGCTAGCATCTGTGCTGCAGTTTTAAACTTACCCATGTTTGATACAGCTACGTTGTCACGTTTACCCTGCTCTGCCATCCATTCGCGTAAAGCAGAGATAACAATTTCACGGCTAATAATAACTAATGCAGGAATAGTCATATACAAACTTTGGTAATGGCTTGATAAAGCAACCAGTGCTGCACACACCATTACTTTGTCGGCAACCGGATCTAAGAACGCACCGAAAGGCGTTGATTGATTTAAACGACGCGCTAGATAGCCATCAAGGATATCTGTGATTGACGCAAGCCAGAAAACAAACGCAGCTGCGAAAAACGCCCATGAGAAAGGCAAATAAAATATCACCAAAAAAATGGGGATAAGAAAAAGTCTAAAGGTTGTGAGTGTGTTTGGAATATTCCACATAACTACTTGGAGATGTCTTTTTTTACTATATTCGCACGAAGGCTACGCCTTGTCATGCAAATGATTAAATATCTTTTCAGCCATTTCAGGGCTGATCCCAGGAACTTGTTTTAATTGGTCTATATTAGCAGCTTTTACCCCTTGCATGCCCCCTAAATATTTTAATAATGCTTGTCGGCGCTTTTGTCCTACGCCGGTAATTTCTTCTAACAATGATTGTGTGCGTTGTTTTTGTCGTTTATTACGATGCCCTGCAATGGCAAAACGGTGCGACTCATCACGAATATGCTGAATTAAATGCAGCGCTGGTGCATCTGAATCAAGTGGTATTGTTTTACGCCCGCCATCAATTAATAGCGTTTCTAAACCTGGTTTCCGACTAGTACCTTTTGCAACACCCACCAGCAATGGCATTTTATTATGTGGCCAGTTTTCAAAATATTGCTCAGCACGAGATAATTGACCTTTACCACCATCGATGAAGATGACATCTGGAATTTTTTCTTCATCGACTACTTTGTTGTAGCGTTTATTAAGTGCAAATTCCATCGCAGCATAATCATCACCGCCGGTGATACCAGTAACATTAAATCGACGATATTCTTTATTATTAGGCCCTTGCGAATCAAACACCACACAACTTGCTACCGTGTTTTCACCCATTGTATGGCTGATATCAAAACATTCCATGCGATTAATATCATCTAGGCGTAATGTTTCTTTTAATTGTGCGTAACGTTTGTTGATTGAATCCTGCGTGCTTTGCTTAACACTAATGCTGTTAAGTGCATTTTTATTAGCAAGCTTTAAATACTGTGCTCGCTCACCGCGATTAGCAACTTTTAGACTCACTTTACGCTCAGAGATTGCCGTAAGCGCTTCGCTTAATGGCTCACTTTCTTCAATACTAAACGGTAATATAATTTCTTTAGCAATACGCCCTGTTGCACCGGGAGCTAGATAATATTGGCCTAAAAAAGAAGTTAGAATTTCTTCTTCACCTGAGTCTTTTGGCACTTTAGGAAAATAAGTTTTACTGCCTAGCACTTTGTGGTCACGGATCATTAATAAGTGAACCGCATTCAATCCATTTAAATGCGCAAAACCCACTACATCCATTTCGGCATGGTTACCTGAAATAGATTGTTGCTCCTGCATTTTCCGAAGTAACATGATTTGGTCACGCACTTTGGCCGCAAGCTCAAATTTAAGTTCTTTACTTGCTTGCTCCATTTTAGTAACTAAATCGGCAATAACTTCATGAGATTTGCCCAACAAAAACTTGCGAACAAAATCAACTTCTTGTTGATATTCTTCATCGGAGATTTTATTCACACACGGCGCTGAGCAGCGTTTTAACTGATATTGTAAACATGGACGGCTTCTAGCTCGGTAATACGCATCTTCACATTGGCGAACCGGAAAGATTTTTTGCATTAAACGCAAACTTTCAGATACCGCTCCCGCACTTGGGAATGGGCCAAAATATTCGCCTTTAATTTTTCGGCTACCACGATGAAAAGCAAGTCGCGGGTGCTTATGATCAGTTAAAAGAATATACGGATATGACTTATCATCTCGCAGCAAAATATTGTAACGAGGCTGATATTTTTTAATTAGGTTGTTTTCGAGTAATAAGGCTTCGGTTTCAGTGTTGGTTAGGGTGACTTCAATACCGCAAATATTACTTACTAATACACGGGTTTTGCTATCAGTTACATTACTACGGAAGTAACTACTTACGCGCTTTTTTAGATTTTTAGCCTTACCAACATAGATAACTTGCCCTTCACTATCAAGCATTCGGTAGACACCGGGCTCACTTGATAGTGTTTTTAGAAAACGGGCTGGTTCGAAATCAGACATTGAGCAAATTAATGCGAGCTATCAATGTCGATCATTTTATGACGAATTGCTAAATGGGTAAGTTCAACATCACCCCCTACATTTAGCTTTTCAAACATGCGATAGCGATAGCTATTCACTGTTTTTGAACTCAGGTTCAAGCGATCCGCAATATCTTGCGCTTTCTCACCTTTAGTGATCATCAGCATGATTTGCAGCTCACGCTCAGACAAACTCTGGAATGGGTTTTCATCTGTGCGACCGCTTACCTGAGCAAGGGCAATTTGTTGTGCAATTTCAGGTGCAATATAACGTTGCCCTGCATTAACCGCACGAATGGCGTTAACCATTTCATCAGAGCCGGCACCTTTTGTCAGATAACCATGAGCACCGATTTGCATTACTTTACTTGGGAATGGATCTTCACAATGCACAGTAAGCACAATAATTTTTACATCTGGGCAATAACGACAGATTTTTTTTGTCGCTTCTAAACCGCCAATACCTGGCATATTCATGTCCATCAACACGATATCAGGTGAATGTTGACGGCAAAATTGCACCGCTTCTTCACCGGTTTTAGCTTCACCCACCACTTTAAAACCACGAACATCATCAAGTATACGTCTGATCCCTGTCCGTACAAGTTCATGGTCATCAACTAAAAGTACATTAATCAATGGAACACCCTCAAATAACCCAAATAGCTGCCTTCGCACAATTTAATGTGCCACATTAGCACAGAAAAAGTGAAACGATAAATCAAAATATCGTTTCACTAATTAATTTTAAGCTGATGCTTTCTCGCTGAAACGATCAACCCACAGGGCAATGATACCATCACCTGTTACATTACAGGCAGTACCAAAGCTATCTTGTGCTAAATAAAGTGCAATCATTAATGCAACTGCACCTTCATTAAAACCAAGCATACTTGTTAAAAGACCCAATGCCGACATAACTGCCCCACCTGGTGCGCCAGGCGCAGCAATCATTACAACGCCTAGCATCATAATAAATGGCAACATACCAAATAAAGATGGTACATCCATATTCGGTGATAAGAACATGACAGCCATTGCACATGTCACAATCGTAATTGTTGAGCCCGATAAATGGATAGTTGCACATAAAGGTACTGTAAAGTTAGCAACATCTTCTTTTACGTTATTTGCTTTGCTTGAGCGAAGTGAAACTGGAATTGTTGCTGCACTCGACATTGTACCTAAAGCAGTAAAATAAGCGGGTAACATATTTTTTACAAGCTCTAAAGGATTACGCTTTAGTAAAAGGCCTGTAGATACATATAAAACAGTAAGCCATAGCCAATGCATAATTAATGCAGCTAGCAAAACAATACCAAATGTTTGCAGCGTATCAACCACGGTGCCAGCAACTGTCATTTCCGCGAAAACACCGGCAATGTAGAAAGGTAACGCAGGAATAATTACTTTTGCTAATAAGCCATCAATCACATCACGGCCCTGATCAGATACTTTCTTTAACGTATCAAGCTGTAACTGGCTCATACCAATACCAAAAATGAATGCCGCAGCAAGTGCTGTCATTACACTCATAAGAGGTGGAATTTCTAAATCAATAAAGCTGCCCACTTCGGTAGCAACTTCTGCTTCAAACGTTAAACCGCCATCAAACAATGGGATCATAGCGCTGACAAGTAAAAACGCTAAGGTTCCAGCAATAACGGTTGAACCATATGCAAAGCCAACTGTTTTTCCTAACAAGTGGCCTGACCCTTTTGGTAAACCAGCAATACCTGATGCGATAAAAAATAAAATAATTAACGGGATGGTAAAGGTGATCAACTGACCTATTATTTCTTTTACTGTGTAAAGGAGTTCAACACCTGTTAGTGGCACATATAAGCCCACTAAAATACCGGCAACAATACCAGCAATTAATTTTAGAATTAAATTCATAACGATCACTTCAATTTTTAGGTGGTAATCTTTTACCACGTTTTAGTTTACTTTTGTTATAAAACAGCCAAATTAACGTTTAACTGCGCAAATTACCACCACAGCTTGTTAGAATCTAATTTGAACGTAAATATATGCGCCCTGTCGCGTTGCATTTGTTAACAAAGTTGCAAATTAATAACATGCTCGCAGTTTTGAATACCCGTATAGTGCTTATGTATAAATCAATGTTAAGTGCCGCTCTATTAAGCGTGCCTTTTACCAGCTTGGCCACCAGCCAACCCGTCACCCTTCCTTTTATTGCGGAGCAAGCAACAATCGACGGCCAGCTCAATGAGCCAAGTTGGCAACGTGCCAAAAAAATTACCATAGACAACGTTACTTGGCCTTACGAAAACAGTAAAAGCCCAGTTACCACCCACGCTTATGTTTATGAGGATGGCGAAACACTTTTTATTGGCTTTGAAGCGAATGATCCAAACCCAGAACTTATTCGTGCTTTTTACCGTGACCGTGACGCAGCCTGGGATGATGACCTAGTCGGGCTAAAAATTGATTCATACAATAATTCTCAATTAGCTTATCAATTTTTTATTAACCCACTTGGCGTACAACAAGATTCAATAGAAAACGAACTGACCAAACATGAAAGCTCATCATGGGACGGTATTTGGGATAGCGTCGGTGTTATTCATGATAAAGGCTACACAGTTGAAGTTGCCATTCCATTACGCGTATTGAATTTTGACGACAGCGTAGCAAGTAAGACTATGGCGATGGAGTTTTTACGCTTTTTACCGCGCAGTGAGCGGTTACGTATCTCCAATATGCAAATTGACCATGGTAACAACTGTTGGATTTGCCAAATGCCAAGTTACCAAGGCTTTGAACAAGCAAAGCAAGGCAATAACGTGGCGATTATTCCATCTGTGGTGCTTGGCAAAAATGAGACACGTGATATTGATGGCGCACAAGTGGCTGATTGGGAGACAGAAAACAATACTGAAGCCAGCCTCGATGTTAAATGGGGGATCACACCAGATATCACCTTAAATGCGACGATTAATCCTGATTTTTCTCAGGTTGAAGCGGATGTAGCACAATTGAGTGTGAACAATAATTTCAGTTTATTCTTCCCAGAAAAGCGTGCCTTCTTTTTAGATAACGCTGACTACTTTGCCTCAACACTTAACCTTATTCATACCCGTAATATTGCCCAGCCAGATTACGGCACCAAGATCACCGGCAGCAAAAATGGTCATACATTTGCCGGCTTCATTGCCAATGATACGCAAACCAATGTGTTGATCCCGGGCAATTTAGGCTCATCGCTTGTCGTCCTTGACGAGACAAGTGAAAACGGTGCCCTGCGTTATCGATACGATTTTGAATCTGGGTTATCACTCGGTTCAACGGCAACACACAGACAAAGTGATGATTATAAAAACACAGTCTACAGTATTGATAGCAAATACAAACCAACAGTGAACGATGTTTTCTTAGTACAAGTATTAAAGTCACAAACGCAATACAGCCAAGATTTTATCGATGAGTTATGTGATGGTGATAACTGCTTACAGCCCGAGCAAGTAATCTGTGAATTAAATAGTGACTGCGACTATAACGAAGGCGTACTTCGTGTTTTAAGTAAAGAACAGCAATCCGGTACTGGCTACTACCTAAAGTATCAACACGACGAGAAGTACTGGCGTGCCTTCGCTGATTATAATTATCGTGATGCTGATTTAAGAGCTGACTTGGGCTTTATCTCACAAGTTGATTTTAAAAAGTTTACGACTGGTGGCGAATACCGCTGGTATGGCGATAAAGGCAATTGGTGGAATCGCGCTAACCTTTACGCCGATTGGGATATTACCCATAACGAAAATAACGAACTTCTTGAAAAAGAAGCACAAACTAGTTTTTCAGTCAGCGGCCCGTTACAGAGCTTTTTTGAGGTCTCTGTTGAACACCGTAACCGCACCGGCCTTCGCCACGATAAATCACGTTTAGATATCGACGGCAACACTGACTTGTTTAGCGAAAATGGCGTTGGCTTTTACAGTGACTTTAAACCAAAAGCAGGGGTATTTGCTTCTTTATATATGTATACAGGTAATGCCGTTGATTTAGCGAATAACCGCGTTGGTGATAAGTTCCATATCCGCCCTGTGCTGAATATGAACCTTGGTAAGCATTTTGAAGTGCGTTTACGTCATACTTATGAGCAGCTTGAAGCCAATGGCAGTGAAGTATTTACCGCCAACTTAAGTGATGTACGTTTTACTTACCAATTCAACGTGAATAGCTTTTTACGTCTTGCAGTCATTTATACCGATTTAGAGCGTAATCAAGCTAATTACATAGATGATGTTGATAGCCAATATAAAAACCTAGCCACTCAGCTGTTGTATTCTTACAAGCTGAACCCGCAAACGGTTTTCTTTGCAGGTTACTCAGATAATGGCTATCAAGATGATGAGCTATCATCAATTACTAAAGAGCAGCGTACGTTATTTGCTAAATTTAGCTACGCTTGGTTGCTTTAAGACCCTAATAGCGCACCTTTTGGTGCGCGACCTTCTTTTCCCACCTTATTACTAAATGCTATAAGCCTATTCGCTATATGTTATAGCCAAACTTTACTTTCGTTTTTATTTCACCACAGTAAAGTGTGACTATTACAGATCACTAGCCTTAGCTAGTTGATCAACGATTGAATAAATTGCTTCCAAGGGAACACTATGTCTAACATTTTTGAAGATAATTCATTAACGATTGGTAATACACCAATTGTAAAGCTTAACCGCGTAACCTCAGGTAATGTTTTTGCTAAAGTTGAATCACGTAACCCAAGCTTCAGTGTTAAATGCCGTATTGGCGCTTCAATGATCTGGGAAGCAGAAAAGTCAGGTGTATTAACCAAAGAAAAAGAGTTAATCGAGCCGACTTCAGGTAACACAGGTATCGCACTTGCGTTCGTAGCAGCTTCTCGTGGCTATAAGCTAACCCTTACTATGCCTAACACAATGAGCTTAGAGCGTCGTAAATTATTAAAAGCCTTAGGTGCTAACCTAGTATTGACTGATGGCGCTAAGGGTATGAATGGCGCGATTGAAAAAGCAAAAGAAATTCAAGCCAGTGAGCCTGAAAAATACATTCTTTTACAACAGTTCGAAAACCCAGCTAACCCGAAAATTCACTTTGAAACAACGGGCCCTGAAATCTATGAAGCAATGGACGGTAAAATCGATATCTTCGTAGCAGGTGTTGGTACTGGTGGTACTATTACGGGTGTTAGCCGTTACCTTAAACTAGAAAAAGGTTTAAATGTACAATCGGTTGCTGTTGAACCAACTAACTCTCCAGTTATTAGCCAAACATTAGCTGGTGAAGAAGTTAAACCAGG
Organism: Pseudoalteromonas sp. BZA4; assembly: GCF_040104395.1. NCBI lineage: Bacteria > Pseudomonadati > Pseudomonadota > Gammaproteobacteria > Alteromonadales > Pseudoalteromonadaceae > Pseudoalteromonas > Pseudoalteromonas sp. BZA4. The sequence continues at coordinate 26,339 of NZ_JBECOT010000041.1, read as the reverse complement.
CCCTCATAAAATCCAAGGTATCGGTGCAGGCTTCATTCCTGGCAACCTTGATTTAGAAGTTGTAGACGCTGCAGAGCAAGTATCAAATGAAGATGCGATTGCTATGGCTCATGAACTGATGAAAAACGAAGGTATTTTAGTGGGTATTTCTTCTGGTGCAGCAGTAGTTGCGGCAAAACGCCTTGCTGAAAAACCTGAGAACGCAGACAAGAACATTGTGGTAATTTTACCAAGTGCGACTGAGCGTTACTTATCTAGCCCATTATTTGCTGAAGAGTTCAGTGATAAAGAGCTAGTTCAGTAACCACTAAGAATCACTTAGTTGTTAAAAAAGGATGCAGACATGCGTCCTTTTTTATTACCTAAAATAAATAAAACCAATAATTTTACCGAGTTAACTTTACATCATGCTCATTTAGTCACACACTTAATTTTAAGTTCACTCGAAAAACTACAACAATGAAAAATATACTTTTAACTTTTATCCTTCTAAGTAGCAGCATTCTTTTCGGTTGCGGTTCTGAAGACGCACCAAAGGGCGAAAAAAACACCCCAGGTAATGTAGCGACTCTCTATTTTGATGCTTTGTACAACCAGAACGATTTAAACCTTGCAATGGAATACGCCACGCCGAAAATGGCGCGAATTATGAAATCTTATGGTACTGCTGGGCAGTTCGCTCGTAACCTGGTTAATATGCAATACGATGAAGTAGTAATTGAAGTCGATATGACTAACATGAGCTTGCGCGAACAGTATGGCGATAAAGCCAACATCAATTTAATTTTTACAGGTTATTTTAATGGTAAGAAAATTGATGATATGCGCAGTGTGAAAATGATGCGTAAAAAAGGCAATTGGTACATAGAAAAAATTAATGCAGATCCATTTGCGCGATAATTAATTACTAAAACTAAAAAAGGGCCTGAAGGCCCTTTTTTGTATTAGAGTATTACTGCAGAACAGTATGGGTATTACTCTTCGTCAAACTCTTGATGTTGACGCTGTGCAGGACGCGCTAAGATTTCAACGTAAAACGATGTAAGCTGTTTTGCTTCAATATCGCTAATACATTTATTAATCTCTGCCACGTGAACGACATTGGCCTCTTCCGCTGATTCACCAAACTTACAGTCAAACGCCCAATAGTCGGCGCCTGCTGGGAGTCTTTTATTACGCTCACGTTTTAAGTATTTTTTTACTTCGTGCTTGGCTGCATCAACCATACGAGGATATTTAATTTTCTCGTGGTTTAGCGTGAATGTTTTCTTCATTATAGTCCTAGTAACTTGGTTCAATGACAATGGCATTAAGCCATAGACTGCTATTATAACAAGCACATCTTAATTTAGCTGTACTTTTTGCAGTTTTACTTAAATATAAGTCTATTCTTAGTGTATTCGAAGTCTATGACATTTCGATTAAGCCACTTATACCTAGGCTGTAGCTAAATGAAGAGGTTGATGTATCGCCTCGTCAGTAAGGCTATCATAAAATGCAGCTGCATCGATTTGTGGGCGCTCAACGGGTTTATTTTTTTCATAAAAGCGTTTTCTAACTGCAGGCTCACAGTTATCAATCACTTCTAGCGGCACATGCTGCTTATCATCACGAACATTCAGTGGCTCTGGGTTTAAACAATGACGTAATCTGATGTCTGATAAACCACCTTGCAATAGTCTAAGTGCATTTTCTTGCCCAATCAGCATATCAAACTGTTCGGGAGCCAATGGTTGTGTGGGGCCTGCACCTAACTCGGTGCGCAAAGCAGATTCAGATACTTCAGGATTGCTTAATTCAGTTTTTGGCAGGTGAAACTGGCTAAAATCGAGCGCATCATGAGAAAGCATTGCTAGTAATAAAGCAAACTCTCCAGAGCGGTGCTCGTGAACACTTTTATTTAGACGATTATCGAGTTGGCTCTCTGTGAGCAACAAACCATCAATTTGCATAGTCTTTAGCCAAATAGTTTCTTGATTAACCAGTTATCGGCATTTATGCATTTTTCTTTAGTTTTTTTCTTTACTTAAATAATAAGTTTGCTATTATCAGCGCCGTTGCATTGGAGGGGTTCCCGAGCGGCCAAAGGGATCAGACTGTAAATCTGACGGCTCAGCCTTCGCTGGTTCGAATCCAGCTCCCTCCACCACTTTCCTTCTTAGAAAAGTGGGGCCAGATGCAATAGTAAAAATTTGTGTGGAGGGGTTCCCGAGCGGCCAAAGGGATCAGACTGTAAATCTGACGGCTCAGCCTTCGCTGGTTCGAATCCAGCTCCCTCCACCACTCTTTACTCTCGCTAACTTTACTCTCGCTAACTTTACTCTCGCTAACTTTACTCTCGCTAACTTAAGCTACCAACTCAAACTACTTCCATTTGCTTTTAACCATTGCTCGGCTTTTTTATAATTTGGATAATACTGGTTCACACGTTGCCAGAACTTAGCGCTATGGTTCATATGTAAAAGATGCGCAAGCTCATGTACAACCACATAATCAATCACCCAGGTTGGCGCACTTGCTAAATGTAAGTTAAAAGTCAGCTCGCGGCGTTTATTACAACTGCCCCAACGACGTTTATAATGTTGAATTTTAAGCTTTGTAGGGAGCGATTCAGACATCTGTACACAATAATCATGAACACGCATTTCGATATAGCTCTCAAGCTTTTCATGTAAAAACTGCTCCAGCAAAGCGAGGTAGTTAGCTTCTTGATGTTTGACACGTGATGATATTGATAAGGTAAGCTGAGACTGTGCATCTTGTTGCCACATGCTTTTCGGGCCTTTAGCGAATACTATCGGCACGTTTTGCCCAAACAACTTAATAGTGGCGTTTACTAATGGTAGTTGACGGCGCTCAGCATGAATGGATTGTTTGGCTATTTGTTCAGCGACCCAACCTTGCTTGGTCTTTAACCAGGCATCAATCTCAGTTTGTGAAACATAAAAAGGCGCATAAACGGTCAATTTCTGCTCGGCAACTTTAATTGCCACTGTGGTTCTGCGTTTACTGCGCTTTAGGGTGTAATCCAACAAAGGTCAGCCAATTCGATTAATAAAAATAAGAGATTCCATTTTACCCTGCTAAATAGCTGCTAATCTATAAAGATGACTCACAAATAAGTTTTCACCTTTATGCCTGACAAACCATGTTGTAGTTATACCTCACCAACAGGTAACAAGTGCCAAGAAACAGATATGGGCTCTGGATTTTGCTTTTGGCATGATAGTAAATTTGATAAATCAGGGCTAGATCTAACCCAAAAATTAGAGCGCTATGCAAAAAAAGGTGGCTTATTAGAGGGCCTGCAATTGCAAAGAGCGAACCTTTCAGGACTTAACTTAATAAAGCAGGATGACGAAGAAGGTTATGATCTCTCCTATTGTAATTTTTATCGTGCGAATTTAACGGGCGCTCACCTATTTAATAATAAAATAGCCAATGCTTCATTAATGAAAGCTAATTTACATAGCGCGAGTTTGCATTACTGTGATTTAAAAAATACCAACTTACTAGGTATTAAGCTCAACGACAGCAGAATTGATAACATCGAATTGGGTGACCAATTATTACAAGAAGCGGCTGCATTTAAAGCACGTAAAAATAAACAGCATGATGAAGCACGAGACTTATTTGAGCAATCTGAAGAAATATATCGCAATTTAAGAAAAGCCTCTGAACATCAAGGGCTTTTTGAGCTCGCCGGTAACTTCACCTACAAAGAATTAAGAATGCGTCATGCGCAATACCGAAAAGGCTCAACCAAGCAAATTACTTCCAGCTTTATAGATATGTTATGTGGTTATGGCGAAAAGCCCGAAAATGTCATTCGCTTTAGTCTGTCACTCATTATTTGCTGTGCATTTTGTTATTTCTTATTCGGGGTAAGTTATCAAGATTCTGTGATGCAACTGAGCTTTGAAAACTCATTTCAAAGCAATTTGTCGGCATTGTTGAATAGTTTTTACTTCAGCGTGGTGACTTTTACAACCCTTGGCTATGGTGACATTACGCCAATAGGTTTTTCGAGGTTAATCGCAGCCATAGAAGCATTTTGTGGTAGCTTTTCGCTTGCTTTATTCGTCGTTGTTTTTGTAAAGCGTATGACTCGCTAACGCATAATGTATGAACCCTTATGCTCTTTTGCCTGATACATTTTTTTGTCGGCTCGATTAATTAACTCTTCAGCATCTACCGTGCTATCAAGTGGCGCTGCAATAAGACCAAAACTTAGATGAAGCTCAGGGTATTGTTGTTCAAATGCGGCTATAAGTTTTTCACAAATAGTAAAGGCGCTATCTAACTCGCAATCGGGTAAGATGATGCAAAATTCATCGCCGCCATAACGGCACGGTATATCAATCTCGCGAATATTTTCAAGTAAGTATTGGCCTATATATTTAAGGACTTCGTCACCTTTTAAGTGGCCTTGTGTGTCATTCACTGACTTAAAGTCATCTAAATCAAAATAAACAACCGTTAATGGTGATTTGTGACGTCTGGCTCTGGCAAGGTCGCGTTGTAATAGCTCTTGCATTACACGGCGATTGTAGAGGTTGGTGAGTGGGTCGAGTTTAGCGAGTTTCTCAAGTTCTTGAGTGCGCTGAGCGACTTTTTCTTCAAGGCCTTTCGCATAGACTTCGGTGCGGCGTTTCGCATTTTCAATTTCACCCACTAAGCTGTCGATATAAGTATCAAAGACCAACGTCGTATCAAAGTAAATCAATTTATCAATGATGGTAAGGGTCTGATTTAACTCATCTTGATCGCTTATTGTGGTGCGAAGCACATTAAAAATGAGCTCTTTTAAAGTACACACCGCCGATAAGTAAAGCTTTGGCTCAACCCCAATACGCTTATGCACCATACCAATCCGTAGACGGTTGTTAACATATTCATGCTCGTAACGACCACAAAATAAATCGATTATATACTGCCTTTGTGCATCTCTGAGTCGTGTTAAAGTATCTGCATCACCAATTAGTAACGAAATTTCATCCACTTCGGTTTGTTTTTTATAAAACTCATTCACTACATTTTCGATGGCTGATTCGATTATAGGTTTATAGTTCAAAAGAGATGACAGACTATTTGAAGTCAGCCCTAATAAGCTCATTCTGTGTTGGATTTCTACATCATTAATCTGCATTTGCTCAACTAATGTTTGCTCGGTTCTTCTCATCTACCCACCTCGAACTACTCCTTTTTAATTAAATATAGCCAAGGTTTTGAATCCTACGTACTTAAGTGATAGGTTTTTCTCTAAATTCAGAACAATTTGTATTAGACTGCTATAATAAGCCGTTTCAAAAAAATATTATGCTCGCGAAATTTTTTATCACCGATCAAGACCCCAGCTTAATAGTAAGTGGTGTCTATGATCCAAGCTTAGTTGCTCTTTCTATTGCTACGGCTATTTTTGCTGCTTATTTTTCACTCCATATCATTGATCTAGCAAATAGAACTCAATTTGATTCGTACCGTAAATTAGGCAGTGCAACAAGTGCCTTGGTAATGTCAGGTGGGATTTGGAGTATGCACTTTATCGGCATGCTAGCTTTTTCATTATGCACCACCGTGGAGTACGACCCTACACTGACATTTTTTTCATTTATTCCTGCATTTTTAGCCTGCTATACCGCATTTTCATTTTTGAAACGCAAAGATTTAAAGCAAATACCAACAACAATAAAGCTACTCATTGGCTCTGTATTACTTGGCTCTGGCATTGGTGCAATGCACTACTCTGGGATGGCAGCCATGCAAATGAGTCCGCTGCTTCGCTACGACCCAGCTTGGTTTGCAGCATCTATTGTGATGGCTGTTGCATTATCTTTTGTCGGCTTATATGCGCGGTTTCACCTAGGTGAGTATTTTAAAAAACTCACTGTGTTTCAAACCCGTGTCATTTGCGCCATTATCTTTGGCTTTGCTGTGGCTGGTATGCACTATATGGGAATGGCCGCCACTCGCTTTGTTGCAACCTCACCTTTGTTATCTGAAAACGTTCAAACCTCACAACTCACTTTTATCGCCATTAGCGTTTCATTTGCCACCGTATTATTAACCGCTCTGGTTGGTATTATTAACGGCATGGTACGTTTTCGCTTATTACTGGCAGAAAAATCAGCAGAAGAGTCGCGCTTGGATGCTATTTTAGGCACTGCAATAGATGGCATCGTAACAATTAATATTCATGGCATTATTTTAAGCTTTAATAAATCCGCAGAAACTATTTTTGGTTGGCGACAAGATGAAGTGTTAGGTAAAAACGTAAAACTATTAATGAACGACGATATAGCCGCTCAACATGATGGTTACTTAGCGGACAGTAGCAGACATGAAGTTAAAAAAGTGATTGGCGTTAACCGAAATGTGTTTGCAAAACATAAAGATGGTCATTTATTCCCGATTCGGTTAGGTCTTGGTGAAGTGAAGCAACCTAACGCAGAAACATTGTTTGTAGGCTTTATAACCGATTTAACTGAGCAACGTGCACTGCAGCAAAGTCTCGAAGAAAAAGAAAAGCAATATCGTACTTTAATGAACAATACTCCCGGCGCTGTATTTCGTTGTTTGTTAGATGAGCACTGGACAATGAAATTTATAAGCCCCAGTGTTGCTGACTTAACTGGTTACAGCCCTGAAGAGTTTACCGATGGCACAGTTACATTTGCTCAAATCATTAATAACGATGATGTAGCGCATATTGATGAAGTTATGGAAAAAGCCATAGCTGAAAAAAACCAATATGCGGTTGAGTACCGCATTCGCCATCGAAATGGAAACGTTGTGTGGGTTTTAGACCAAGGAACAATTAATGAAAGTAGTGATTCTGAACAAAAGTGGATCGATGGTGTACTTATCGATATCACCGCTCGTCACGAATATGAAGAATCACTCAAAAAGGCTAAACAAGAAGCTGAAGCCGCAGCACAAGCAAAACAATCATTTATGGCAAACATGAGCCATGAAATACGCACGCCAATGAATGCCATAATCGGCTTTAGCGACATATTAATGGATAGCCCACTCAGTAAAGAGCAACAAAAACATATTATTACCGTCAATAAATCAGCTCGCTCACTGCTGCATTTGCTCAATGAAGTACTAGATTCTGCAAAACTAGAAAAAGGCAAACTCGATATTCAGGCTGAGCACTTTAACTTACAAGCCTTGCTCGACAATATCGTCTCGACTTTTTGGCTTGAAGCGAAGCGTAAAGATATTCTGCTTGATTTGATTATCGCTGATAGTGTTGCGCCCATTTATATTGGCGATGAGTCTCGCATTCGCCAAGTGATGAATAATCTCATCGGTAATGCCATTAAATTTACCGAGCAAGGGTCTGTCACAATTACGGTGAGTCAAACTCAAAACAAACAATTGTTTTTCGAAGTGCAAGACAGTGGTATTGGCATAGCCAAGCACCGCTTAGAAGCTATTTTCCAGCCATTTGAACAAGCCGACGGCACCATGACACGCCGATTTGGTGGCACAGGTCTTGGCACAACTATTAGTAAGCAGCTTGTTGAGTTAATGGGTGGTTCAATTGGTGCTATTAGTGAAGAAGGTAAAGGCAGCTGCTTCTACTTTACCCTACCTTTACAAGAAGGTGATATCAGCCAAGTCGATACCCTAACTTGTAATCAATTAAACTTACCAAAACTTCGCATATTAGTGGTTGATGACATTGAGCAAAATGTTGAGCTACTGAACATTTTATTATCGCAAGCTGGGCACACCATCAGTACGGCTCAAAATGGCCTTGAAGCCATTGCAGCATTTGAACAGCAAAGCTTTGATGTGATTTTGATGGATATACATATGCCGGAATGTGATGGCATTACGGCCTGTAAAGAAATCCGCGAAATAGAGAAAATCAGATGCTTAAAAATTACACCTATCATCGCGTTGACGGCGAGTGTTTTACAACAAGATAAAATTACCACTAAACAAGCCGGTATGAATGGCTTTGCAAATAAACCCGTTGATATTAACCAGCTGAACCATGAAATTGCGAAAGTGCTTGGTTTAGAAGTAAATAAAATCACTAACAATAAAGTCGGTGATGAGAAAAAGCACATCAACTACGACAAAGGTGTTTTGATGTGGGGAAGCAAAGAGAAATTAAATACGGAAATTGGCTTATTCCTAAGCAATCATCAACAGAGTATTCTACGACTGAAGGATCAGAAACTCAGTGAAGACGAACAAAAAGCAATTTTGCATACTCTTAAAGGAGTCGCGGGTAATTTAGCACTAGCAAAATTATTATACTTGTTATCAAACGCTGAGAAAGAACGTGAAAAGGAAAGCTTCCCTACACTCATTGCCGAGTGCGAACAGGAATGGCAAACGCTGATTGCATTGCTTGCAGATCAGCCGCAGTCTAGTTCACAACAGCAACCCATACACGAAACGTCGTTGGGGGCATTTATTAGCCAAATTGAGGCACTGCAAGCGCAAGCTGAGCATGCAGAAATAGACGATGATTTATTAAGCCAAGTGCAATCCCAAGCACCGGCAACCTACCAAGAGCAGGTTGTTGAAATTTGTGCGCATTTTGAAAACTTTGACTTTGATGCAGCAAGCACTGCTTTATCAGCTTTAAAGCACACTCTCCAAGCTGCTAAGGAACACCTATGACGCAAATCTCAGAACGTGCAAGAATTTTGGTCGTCGATGATGAACCAGCCAATTTAAAAGTGATCCGTGAAGTACTCGCTAACGATTATCGCTTATCGTTTGCAAAATCTGGCGAGCTTGCTCTTCAGCTTATTGAGAATGAACCTCCTAAGTTGATTTTGCTCGATATTATGATGCCCGACATGAGTGGCTTCGAAGTCTGTAAAGTGTTAAAAGCAAACCCTAAAACCGCTCATATTCCTGTTATCTTTGTTACCGCACTTTCTCATGAGCAGGATGAGTCTGAAGGCTTTGCTCTAGGTGCAGTCGATTATATTACCAAACCAATTAGCCCTGCGATTGTCAGAGCACGGGTTAAAAATCATTTATCTTTAGTGCAAGCTGAACAACTGCAATTAGCCCATATTGATTTGATACAACGTTTAGGCCGCGCCGCAGAATATAAAGACACCGACACTGGTGAGCACATTGCAAGAATGAGCCGTTACAGTAAAGTACTCGCCCTTGCCTATGGCATGAGTGAGTACGAAGCCGAACAGCTTAAACAGGCAGCGCCTATGCATGATGTAGGTAAGATAGGTATTCCTGATTCAGTACTATTAAAACCTGGCCGCTTAAACGAAAACGAATACGAGCACATGAAACAACATGCCTTAATCGGTGCGAAGATTTTAGAGAACTCAACTTCGCCGCTATTACAGCTTGCTCATAAGCTTGCCCTTGAACACCATGAAAAATGGGATGGTACGGGCTATCCGTATGGCCTGAAAGGCGAAGAGATAAGTATAGAAGGGCGTATCGTGACAATTGCAGATGTGTTTGATGCTTTAACCTCAAAACGCCCTTATAAAAAAGCCTGGTCGGTTGAAGAAGCCATCGACTTATTGAAAGACGAAGCCGGTAAGCATTTTGACCCGCAACTAGTTGATTTATTTATCGGTCAAATAGATAGCATCATAGAAATCAAAAATACTTATACGAGCTAATATCTTAGGGCCTCATTTGAGGCCTTTTTTAATTGCACCGTAATCATGCGAAGTAATTTCATGGCTATTACCAGCACAATCTTTGAAATACATTGAATAAGTAACACCGTGGTCAGCAACAAATGTTTTAATATCAAACTGAGCGAGATGCTCAAGCCATGCTAAAAACTGTTCTGCATTTGCGCCAAAGGCAATACCTTTGCTTCTACCGTCTGCTTCAAAGAGTGCTAAACGAATTGTCTTTGCTTGGTCTTCTAAAGTTAAAGGCCCTTTTCCTTCATCCCAAAAAGCAAGCTCTGGTACAACATTAAAGCCAAGTACTTGCTGATACCACTTTAGAGCAGCCGCTAAATCATCAACATTTAAGTGGCAATGATCAACACCACGTAAAGATGGAATAACCATGTTACTCACCAATTTCGGTTTTTAACTGCTCTAAAAATTCGAGCATGTAAGCTGTACGTCTTTTGGCTTCATCTTTTGCTGATGGCGTGTTCATACTCTCGCTAATGTGCAACAACTTAATGAAAAAATGATCTAGGGTGTATTTTGTATCGTCAGGTTCTCGGTTTAAGCAAAATGGGTCGTCTTTATGATACAAGTAGCGACCAATTGAGCCCCCTACTTTCATACAGCGACTCACACCAATTGCACCTAATGCATCCATTCGATCTGCATCCTGCACAATTTGCGCTTCGACACTTTGGACTTTGATATTGGCACTAAAGCTATGTGCCGCAATAGCATGATGAATAGCACTAAAATACTGCTCAGGATAATTAATTGAAGCTAAAAAGCTTAACGCCTTATCTGCAGCCATGGTCGATGCTTTTGCCCTGTCTGGGTGGTTTTTAGCAACCGCAACACAATCATGTAACCAAGCTGCGGGTAACACCACAGCCATTTCTGCCTGCTCGGCAATACATAATTGTTTTGCAACCCTCACTACTCGCTCAATATGACTAATATCGTGTGCGACATCGGCATGGAGTAAAGACAAAATAAAGTCTCGACACTGAGTTTCTAAAGCTGCAAAGTCTATTTCTGGCTGCATATACTGGCTATCACCATTAACTGATTGAAATTATGCTTACTTTAGCGTGCTTACTGGATTTGTTCAAAACATTCATTGTATGTTTGCCAGTGCTTCATTAAACTATGCCCCCTTTTGTTTGACGCGAGAACCCCTATGTCATCTGCTATTTACCTGCAAGCTGGACGAGAAAAATCATTAAAAAGAAAACACCCTTGGGTGTTCTCTAAAGCCATTAAAAAAGTAAAAGGTAAGCCAGGACTAGGTGACACTGTCACTATCTATGACAATGACGGTAAGTTTTTAGCGATTGCAGCTTACAGCCCGCAATCGCAAATTCGTGCTCGCGTATGGAGCTTCGATCAAAACGAAATCATTGACCAAGCATTTTTTGAAAAGCGTTTGCGCCGTGCCTATGCTGCGCGCGAACAGGTGATCAGCGAAGGCGGCTTAACGGGTTTTCGTTTAAGCGCTGCTGAGTCTGACTACTTGCCAGGCATCACTATCGATAAATTTGATAATGTACTGGTGTGTCAACTACTTAGTGCCGGTGCAGAACGCCATAAAGGTGAAATTGTTGCTGCACTTATGGCCATTTTCCCAGGCTGCGATATTTATGAGCGATCAGACGTTGATGTCCGTACCAAAGAAGGTCTTGAGCCAATCAAGGGCCTACTTTGGGGTAAAGAACCAACAGAGCCAGTCGTCATTGAAGAAAATGGCTTAAAACTCGAAGTAGACATTCTTGAAGGCCACAAAACAGGCTTTTACTTAGATCAACGTGATAGCCGTGCAGCCCTTGAGCGCTTTGTTAAAGACAAAACAGTATTAAACTGCTTTAGCTACACAGGTACTTTCTCGCTTTATGCTTTGCGTGGCGGTTGTAAGCACGTTACTAACGTCGATGTGTCACAGCCAGCACTTGATACCGCTAAGCGTAACGTTGAGCATAACAGCCTTGATTTATCTAAAGTTGATTTCGTGAAACAAGATGTCTTTAAGTTATTGCGCCAATACCGTGATGAAGGTGTGCAATTTGATACTATCGTTATGGATCCACCAAAATTTGCTGACAACAAAGCGCAATTAACGGGTGCCTGCCGTGGTTATAAAGATATTAATATGATTGCGATGCAAATCTTAAAACCAGGTGGAACCTTACTCACTTTCTCGTGCTCTGGATTAATGGAACAAAATTTATTTCAAAAAGTGGTTGCGGATGCTGCCCTTGATGCAGGTAAAGACTTGTTAATCATGGAACGATTAAACCAAGCTGCCGACCACCCAATTGCTGGCAGCTACCCAGAAGGCTTTTATCTTAAAGGCCTGATCTGTAAGGTTTACTAGTTAAAACTTACAATTTCTAAACCGGCACTCAAGGAGCCATCTTGCTCCTTGGTTGCCCGAATCACACGGGCTGTCGCATCAAATGAAGTAATCGCCGTGCTAGTCGAAGCAATTAACACCCGATACAGACTACCTATTTCTAAAACTTCATCAAGGTGTATTGCCAGCCCTGTTGCACTTAAATCAGTGCACATAGCCTGAATTTCTTCACCATTAACAACATCTAATGGGATCAGTTTTGCAGGGGTATGAATTTGCATGCGGCGAAAGTCGCGTTTCTCCTCATGAAACATATGGCCTCCTATACCAGTGTTTTTATTTTCTCTATTAATGTTTTAACAGAAAAAGGCTTCACTACATAGGCGTCACACCCGGCATCAAACCCTGCTTTTTGTTCAAGCTCGGTTTCAAGGCCAGACACCATGACAACAGGAATTTGCTCTGTTTCTGGGGTGTTTTTTAGTAATCGGCAGGTATCATAACCATCTAAGCCCGGCATACACACATCGAGTAGTATAGCATCCGGCGGCTCAGCAATAGCCGATGTTAAACACGATGTGCCTGAGTTTGCATAGCTTAACGAAAACTCATTCCCAAGGCTTGCTTTGAGCATTTCAAAATTAAAATATTCATCATCGACGACCAAAATAGTTGGACGCGGTCGATTTACCGTACGCTCAGGAACTGAGATCGGTCTTTCCTTTTCAATGCCCACATAATCTCCTTTTAGCATCTGTGTTTGTAACTTAAAGCAAGGAGTAACCCATTGCTCATTCCTTAGTATTATAACTCACATTCTTTGATTGCGTTTAAAACACGTTTAGCAGATACAGGATAAGGTGTCCCTAGTGTTTGTGCAAATAAAGAAACACGTAACTCCTGTTGCATCCAAAATATCGCACTGATCTCTTCAGGAATTGGCATACCCTTAGGAATTTTATTAGCTAATTTTTGATATTGCTCAGCTACTTTTTCAAGCTCAAGCACACACAACCTATCACGATTAGGATCAACAGGGAGCTTTTCTAAGCGGCGTTCAATGGCTTTTAAGTAACGAATTAAATCCGTCATTTTTGCTGCGCCGTGCTGACTAACAAAACCTTTGAAAACTAAGCTTTGTAACTGTGATTTAATATCACCGTGCGCCGTGATCATGGTTAAATCAACGCGTCCTTTCATACGTTTATTTAAGCCATGAGCAATACTCAACACTTGCTCTACTTGGGTAGCGATCTCAACAACCGTATCACCGAGCTCGCCGCGAATTTGTTCTTTTGCCTTTTCAAACGCATCTGCAGTGCGAATGTTGCCGTATTTAGTTAATAGGCTATCGACGGCTGCAGCGATACAGTCATCAATTAAGTCATTGACCTTACCAAACGGATTAAAGTACAAACCTAATTTAGATTTGTTTGGTAAGTTTTGTTGTAAATACTTAATTGGTGATGGCACGTTTAATAACACTAAGCGACGTAAACCTTGTTGGTGCGCCTGCTTTGCTTTGTGTTCATTATCAAATAACTCAACCGCTGCTGAGTCTTTTTTATCCACCAGCGCTGGAAACGCTTTGATTTCGTATTGACCTTGCTTTTTCACGTAAGAGCTCGGTAACTCACCAAAGCTCCACTCGGTCAAATCAGCTTTCTCTATACCCTTGTCGGCTACTTTCGATAAGGTATCCGTTACCTTACCTTGTAACTGGGCTTTTAGTTTAGATAGATTTAACCCGCGAGCGAGTAACTTATCGTGTTCATCGCGTACTTCAAACTGTAAGCGTAAATGCGGAGCAAGGGTTGATAAATCCCATGCATCTGGCTCAACACGCACACCTGTCATACGTAATAAGCGCGTACTAATTGCATCAATTAAGTTGCCTTGCATCGGCTCGATTGCAGCAAGTACCGCATCGGCGTAGTTTGGCGCAGGCACAAAGTTGCGGCGGATCGTTTTTGGTAGCGACTTGATAAGCGCACAAATTAACTCATGCCTAAATGCAGGAATATGCCAATCAAAGCCAGTTTCTTGTACTTGATTTAACAGTGCAACTGGAATTTGTACCGCAACACCATCAACGGCTTGCCCTGGATCAAAGTGATAAGCCAGTGGTAATAGCAAGTTCTCTTGCTGCCAAGTATCTGGGTAATCAAACTCGGTAACATGATCAGCACCATGCTGCATTAATTCTTCTCGAGACATGTGCAAAAAGCGCTTATCTTTTTGCTTTTGCCCTTTCCACCACTTATTAAACGCGGCACGATTATTTACATCTTGTGGAATTTTCTTGTCGTAGAATTCAAACAGGGTTTGTTCATCAACTAAAATATCACGGCGGCGAGATTTATTTTCAAGAACCTGAATATCTTCAATTAACTCTTGGTTATATTGTAAAAAGCCTTCATTTTGACCCAGTTCTTGCTCTACTAAAGCGGTGCGAATAAACAACTCGCGACTTACTTTAGGATCAATATTGCTGTATACACAGCGGCGCTTATTAACAATTAATAGGCCATACAAGGTTTGCTGCTCAAACGCGATAACTGCACCCGGCTTTTTCTCCCAATGCGGTTCACTGTAGCTGCGCTTTACTAAATGCTGTGCAAAGCCTTCAACCCATTTCAAGTCTATGCGCGCGTTGATCCGCGCATAAAGCTTACTGGTCTCAACAAGCTCTGCCGACATAATCCATTTTGGGCTCTTTTTAAATAATCCTGAACCTGGGAAAATATGGAATTGGCTGTTGCGGGCGCCTTTATAAATTTGTTTTTCATCTTTAAAACCAATATGACTTAACATACCGCTTAATAAAGATTGATGAATTCGCTCGCTATCAGCAACATTTGTAGTAGCCTTCATGCCCATTTCATTACATACCGTTGATAGCTGATAAACAATATCTTGCCATTCGCGAATACGCATATAAGCTAAAAAGTCCTTTTGGCATAACTTTCTAAACTGGCTATTGCTCAATTCAGATTGCTGCTCTTCAAGGTAATTCCACAGATTTAAAAAGGCGATAAAGTCTGAATCAGGGTCATCAAAACGGCCATGCTTTTCATCCGCTGCACCGCGTTTTTCTTGTGGTCGCTCTCTTGGGTCTTGAATCGACAATGCCGCAACAATAATAATCACTTCACGCAGTGCACCTAAGCCATCGGCAGTCAGCACCATTTTAGCTAACCGTGGATCAACTGGTAAACGGCTTAAACTTCTGCCTGATTTAGTAAGCTCAGTCTTTTTATGACGTTTAGCTGGCTTAATGGCTTCGAGCTCTTCAAGTAGCGTTAAACCATCGTTGATATTTCGGCTATCTGGCGCTTGCACGAACGGGAACTGCTGCATGTCGCCAAGCCCTAAACCAAGCATTTGCAAAATAACAGATGCTAAATTGGTGCGTAAAATTTCAGGATCAGTAAACTCTGGGCGCGAATTAAAGTCTTCTTCGCTATACAAACGAATACAGATACCCGCTTCGATACGACCACAGCGACCTTTACGCTGATTGGCACTGGCTTGTGAAATTGGCTCAATCGGTAATCGTTGTACCTTGGTACGATAGCTATAACGGCTGATGCGCGCGGTACCAGGGTCGATAACATAGCGAATACCCGGCACCGTTAGTGATGTTTCAGCCACGTTGGTAGCTAAAATAATATGACGGCGGCTATGCGGCGCAAAAATTCGGTTTTGTTCTGCGTTTGATAAACGCGAATATAGCGGTAAAACATCCGTGCCTTTGAGGTTTCGCTTTGATAACGCATCAGCGGTATCGCGAATTTCTCGTTCACCGTTCATAAAAATCAGAATATCGCCAGGGCCTTCATCGCAAAGCTCATCAACGGCATCAAAAATACCCTGTAATTGGTCACCATCCGCTTCCATCTCGTCTTTGTTGATTTCAGTGGTTGGTCTATAACGAACCTCTACTGGGAAAGTTCGACCGGATACTTCGATGATGGGTGCATCATCAAAATGTTTAGAAAAACGCTCTGGGTCAATCGTCGCTGAGGTAATAATAACTTTTAAGTCAGGACGTTTTGGCAGTAAATTTTTTAAATAGCCTAAGATGAAATCGATATTCAGGCTACGTTCGTGGGCTTCATCGATGATGATGGTATCGTACTGATTTAGGTATCTGTCTTGTTGAATTTCAGCCAGCAGAATACCGTCTGTCATCAATTTAATATAGCTATTGTCAGAAACTTGGTCACTAAAACGAATTTTAAAACCCACTTGTTGACCTAGCTCGCATTGCATTTCTTCAGCAATACGATTCGCGACACTTCGAGCCGCGAGTCGGCGAGGCTGGGTGTGGCCAATGTATCCGTCAACACCGCGGCCAAGCTCTAAACACATTTTTGGGATCTGCGTCGTTTTACCAGAGCCAGTTTCACCGGCAATGATCACCACTTGGTTATTGGCAATCGCCTGTTTAATGTCATCTTTCTTTTGGCTAACAGGAAGTTGCTCTGGGTAGGTCACTTTAGGCAATGCAGCCAAACGTTGCTCGCGCAATTGCTGCGAACGACTAATATCTTCTGCTATTTTTTGCGCTATGTTTGCTTGCTTAGTTTCATCGTTGATTTTTTTAATACCATGAAGGCGTTTTTTGAAGATGAATTGATCTTTGCGTAAACACGTTTTTAATTCGCCGAACAGCGGACCTAGGTTAACCACCCGATACCCTTATATTTCTTAACCAATAGACTGATATTGTATCAAATAATCTATCAGGTGGTCATGGCTTTATTTAATCCGTTCGGTTGGGATTGGCATTGCACAAACATCGATAAAATCAGGGCTTTCAACAAACCATGCTTCTACTCGATTTTTACGTGCTTCGATGAGGTCTTTAAAGGCATTTGAGTCTGTTTTCATCACCCGAAACTCACTTTTATCTGTGTCTTTAATATCTGCTAGTACTTGCATATCTGTGATGGGATTAAATGCCTGACCTTCAGTGGCTTTACGCTGCAATAGATTAAAATGCTCCATGCCTTCTAAAACACGACCAAACACGGTGATATTACGGTCTAAATAGCGCTGGCTATTGCCGATGGTGACATAAAATTCGGTACCACCGGAATTAATATCATTATCGCGGGCCATGGCAAAAATTCCTGGGCAATGTACCTGCCATGTTTCGGTTTGGTCTTGGTTTTGTGCCACAGCAAAGCCATTTAAAAAGCCCGTTTTAGCGGCATAGCCATCAGGCCCTTTCAGCTCTGTAATCACTAAGGGAGTCTCTGTGCGTAGATAAAACTCAGCGGGTAACCCTTTTTTGGCATTTTTAACGGGTTTATTTTCACTCACATCCCCGCCCTGCGCGACAAACCCCTCAACAAATCGGTACACACTTAGGCCTTGATAGAACCCTTCTTTGGCAAGCTGTCGCAAGTTATTTGCATGAATGGGCGCTAGTGTATCGTTTAGTTCAATATAAGCAGCCCCCGTAGGTAAGGTTAATTTAATGACGTTTTCGGCACTGACTTTTCGCCACTCACTACTATTTGCGGTTTTAATGATTTCGCCAGCGGAACGTTTTTGACTTGTTTCTTTTGCAGCAATTGGTGCAGCTAAAACTACGCCAAGGCACAGAGTTAATAGACTTAATTTCATTGTTATTATCTTTTAAGTAATTGACAATTCAGCCTATTAACTTATGCCCTAATAAGCAAGTAAAAGCGATGTTTGGTCACAAGTAGAGGTATTAGTCCCAATCAAATTTATAAAGAATATCAACATTTTGATAAAGGCCGCTGGTGACCTCAATATACAATTGCGACAACAATTGATAACGAACTGCCACTTCACTTAGTGAATCAAAAATGCCGACACTGTATTTCACTTGAATACCCGGTGTAACATAGCCAGATATTTCAACTTTGGTGTCATCCCCGCTGCCGCTTGAACTTAAGCTGACATCAGACAAACCAAAGCTTTCACCAATTTTAGATACCACACCCTCACTACGGTTTACACCTTGGGCAAGCAATAATTGGGTGAGCATCGCATCTGTTGAACTATCTCCTTCATCAAGAGGTTGCCCATTTAATAAATAAGCCAATGCTTGGGCTTGGTCCATCGCTGGCTCTGAGAATACTTTTAATGAAGGCTGTTCAACATTACCCGTTAAGGTAATACCCGCAATCACGCCATTCGAGGTGTTGTCTGGATTACGAATTGCCTTAATGTTCAAGTACGGTTTATCAATTGAGCCGCTAAAGCCCACCTGACCGGTACGAATTTGCAAGTCTTGACCAAAAGCACGATAGGTACCTTGAACTAGGTTCAACTCACCCGTTGCTATCATCGGCGTAACTTGGTCCATGCTGATGTTTATGTCACCTTCAACTTTCGACTGTAAGCCAAACGAGTCAACGCGCACATCATTTTCAACCAACACCTTTAAGTTAATAGCATAATTAAAGGGGACTTTTTCTGACTGTTGCTGCTCAATATCAACAATGACTTCATCATCGCTGACTTGCACAGCACCTTCTGGTAGCTCTTCAATCGCAATACGTCCCCATGGCACGACGACTTGGCCATCAAGATTAAACGCATTATTTTTTAACGACATAGTTAAGTCTGGAGACACTTTAAAGGTGACATCTTGCTGAGCACGCACAAAAAACTCTTTACCGTTTAACTTTACGTCAACGTCCGGTAAATCTTGCTGCCAATCAACACCGCCAGATAAATTAAGCGCGCCCCCTTCGGTGTCTTTGAGCTCGCCAGTGAGCTTTGCACTTTGGTTATTAAAGGCAATGTTCACATAAGAGTTTTGCAGCGACACCGGCAAGGTTGCCCCTTCTAGATTGATTTTTTCGACATCAAAGTCACCATTGAGTAATGGCTCTTTTAAAGTACCTGCGATTGCTAACCGGCCTTTTATGTCGCCTGTTAATTGCTCAAGTGATGCAATAAAGGGTCGTAAGTTTGTTAACTCAATTTTCTCAATAACCAAGTCGCCCGCTAAGGTCTGTTGAGATTGAATATCATCAATGTTGAGCTCTGAGGTTACTTTACCTAATACAGATGAATCAACTGTGGCATTAAGTTTACCCGTTTGCGCATCGCTCATTGCCGAGATATCTAAAACCTCTATCGGTAATTTATAAACATTTGCGTCATCAATTAAAGATGCTTCAAGCTGCTGAGTTTTGATATTGGCACGAATCGTTTTCAATGCACCATTATTCCAATTAGCAACTAACTCCCCGTTTGCATCGCCAGTTACTTTCAAGTTATCGGGTAAGAAGTGTTTAAATTCAGCAATAGATAGCGCTGCAAGCTGTGCATTTAACTGGCCTAATTGCTTAGTTTGCTGCAAGGTATCAAAACATAGTTTTGAGTTATCACTTTGCCAGCAATGCGCGCCAACATTAAAGTCAAAGGTTTTGGTATTTACTTGAATATTAACCGGTTTATCAGTGCCAAAGCGCACCTGATTATCGGTAACAAGAATTTGGCTTAGCGCACCTTGCCAGGTCTCTTTATTAAACTTACCGTCTACATCAAATGATGCCTTGCCTTGATCTGCATCGAGTAAAAAAGTTAAATGATGATCTGTTTTATCGCCACTGGCGTCTAACTCAATTTGATTAATTTTGTGTTCGCTGATCGATGCAGAATCGAGCACCAGTGACACATCCGTTTGCCAATCTGCTGCGTAATCAAATTGCCCTTTTAATGTTAAACCATCAACCTGAATATCTTGATAACTCAAAGTATTAAGGACTAGATTTAAATCAACCGTTGGCGCAAGACGCTCACCCCGTAAGCTCAAATCTGCAAAGCCCTTGCCTTGCATAGGCAAGATATCTTGACCACTTGCATCTAGACGCAATTTACCGTCAACACGCCATACATCATCCACTTGTCCGGATAGCGCAATTTCATTTTTACCGCTTTTCACTTCAAGTTTTTTAAAACTCGCATGCAGGCTGCTATCAAGTTCAAAATCCGACAACAAGGTCACTGGCACTTCATTAACTGAACCATTTAATTGCGTGTTATCTAAGGCAAGCTGCCACTCATCTGCCTGTAAGTTAAATGAACCATTAAATTCACCAGATAAATCACTGCTTAATGCATCCGTTAAGTATTGGGCTTTTAAGTGGCTTAAAACCCCTTTAAACTCGCTTTTTACCCCGTTCGACCAATCAACTGATGCGTTAATGTCTGCTTTACTGTCATTAGCATTGAGGCTTAACTGCTCAAGTTTTGCGTTTGTTAAACTACCCTGTAATTGCGATTTCATGGTCATCGCAGGTAATGCACCTAACTGCGTGACTAAGCTCAAATCGAAAGCATAAGCATCGGCATGGCCTTTGGCTTTTAAATCAAAGTCCGATAATTGCAACTGTTGTGTATCTGTCGTAATTTGCCACTTTGCTATCTGGCCTGTTAAATCAAATGGGTAATTTGTTTGTTTTAGGTTCACAGCCCCTTTTAACTCTGCTGGGTATGTTCCTTGCGTTACTAAATCTAACTTTAAATCCTCAAGCGGGCCCCAAAGCGATAACTTAGCTTGATGCTCAGTGCTTTTTACAGACACTGCTCCCTCAATTGTATTTTCACCAGAAAGCTCTGCCATTAAATTAGAGTGCAATTGCCATTGCTGATAACTTGCAGCAAGCTTTTCAAGATTAATATCGCTCCCCTTAGCAGACGCAACTAATTCGATATTTTCTACAAGCTGAGCCTCTTCAGCACCATAAGGGGTAACAGCAACTTTACTGATTTGAAATTGCTTTAACTCAACATTAATTGGTAGCGTAATATCAATTGCTGGTAATGCTGGCAGCTCTGTTAATGGGGCTGATTTAGGCTGTTCTTTTGCTTCGTGTAGCATCACAGCAACATCAGCAATGGTCAGTGTATCCACTGTAATATCCGATGCTTCGCCGCGACCACTTAAGTTTAATTTGTTGACTGTTACATCGGCACTCGGATGCGCAAGATTAAAGCGATTAATTGCAACTCGCTTAACAGCAACTTTCATTGGTAAGTTGATTTGACCAGCTTGCTCAGCTTCAGGCTCTGCTTCAGTGCTCTGCTCAGTTGATACAGCTTGGCTTTTAATGCTTAGATCAATCGACTGGGCACTTAAATTATCTAGGCAGATACCATCACAACGCCACCAGAATAAATCAATTTTTAGCTGCTTTGCCTCAAGCTTGATGCCTTGATTTTCAAAATGAACATCAAACGCATCGTTATATAAAAAACGCCCAGATGGTAGGTTGATTTTTAAGCCATCAACTAACTTATTCGCTGTGTATGCAATAAAGTGATTACCAGGTGCGGTGAATAATAAACAAAACACAATAACTAGCAGACTTGCCAACGTGATTGATAGAACCTTGGTTATCTTTTTTAACATCTTCATTAGATTTCAGGCCCTATGGTAATACTTAATCGGGTACTTTTGCTTTCTTTTGTTAAACCCCAAGCATGGTCGATACGTACAGGGCCAACCGGTGTTAAATAGCGAAAACCAAAACCGGCACCAACTTCGACGCGATCACTAAAATCATTAGTCGCTGTACCACTATCGACAAATAAGGCTGCGCGCCAATGCTCAGCAAATTGATAGTTATATTCAACAGTGCCACTCATTAAATATTTACCACCAATTAGGCGCCCTTCCTCATCTTCAGGGGAAATAGATTCATAGGCAAAACCACGTACACTCTGATCACCACCGGCATAAAAACGCAGTGATAACGGCACATCATTTATATTATCGACCAACATGGCACCTAGATTGGCTCTTAAAAACAGCATATGGCGTTCTGCAAAAGTAGTTAACCAGGCATTTTGCAGTTGTAAGCGCAAAATATTGGTTGAAGACATCATATCTTTTAAACCAAACTCTACTGACATCATCCATTGATAGCCTTCATAAGGCGTTGTGCCCCCCTCGGTGTCTTTTTTAGCATAACTAATACCAGGCATCAGCATTTTTGCGCTTTGTTCTTCATCCCCTATTCGATAGGTCTCGTAATCGCGTCTTAAAAAAGCAGTACGTACCCAATCGTCATCAGTGAGCCACTGCCGCTGAAGCTGCCCCGTGAATATACGGCTGTATAAATCATTGGTTAATTCATCTTCGAGCTTGTAACCCACAGAAAAGCGCCAAAGATCATCATTAGGGTCGTCAACTGGCACCGTATAGCCAAGTGAAATATCTTGCTGGCGCTCAGATACATTAAGGTTACTTTCTAAATAGTGACCATCTTCAGTGATCCAAGGCTTGGTCCATTTGAAACGGACTTTTGGTCCAAGGTCAGTGCTATAACCGCCACCCACTTCATAACTATTGGCAGGTTTGTGTAATACATCAACGTTGACAGGCACTTGGTTATTTTTACGTTTTGCAATATCAGCATACACACGAACACTGGTAAAGTAAGGGGTACTCGACAGTGCTAAGTTGTAATCAGAAACCTCGGTCGCTTTATAAGGCTGACCTTGTTTAAATTCAGCCAGCGAACGAATGTATTTTTCGGCTGGAGTCTCACTACCAATTGTGATGTCACCAAACTGATAACGAGGCCCAGTATCGACATTGAAAATGACTTTTGCGCTATTATTTTTTAGCGAAACTGCCAATTTATGCTCATGCCATTTTGCATCAAAATAGCCTAAGTCTAATAGTTGGCTTTCAATACGTTTTCTTGCGGCCTCATATTTACCGTGATTTAAAAAGTCACCTTGTTTGATTTTGATGCTGTTGACGGCAGACATAAATTCAGCGTCATCTTTACCGGCACCCGTGATAGTCACGTTAATATCTGCAATACGGGTAGCAGGACCACGTTGAACATCAACAATTAAAAGCTGCTGAGCATCATCGAAACTAATTTTGATTATCGGCTTATAATAACCAAGCGCCTTTAAACTCATTTCAACTTGGCTTTTAGCGTGACGCCTTAATGCCTTAGAAGTTTTTTCATCGACCAGTTGCTTAATGTAAAGCTCAACGTTTTTTTCGAGATCATCACTGATCCCTTGAATTTTATAATCTTTAATTACCGTTGCCGCACTTAATGCAAGCTGGCTGTATGAAAAGCAGATAAATAAAAAGACAAAAAAGAAATGCCGAGTATACAAAAAATATCCTTACTTTTTTGGAAGAGTCATAATCTAAAATGAGTACAAAAAGATACTAGCACAGTGCAATAGCCACTGACATAATTGAAATGTTAAAATTAGTACGCGTTAAACAATTATTTTCGCTACAATAGCGGATAATACCTAGATTTATAATGAATGAGCGACTAAATGCACTTCCCTGATGACGAAAACGGTCAATTATTAGCTGAAATTGCTGACGCTGGTGTCGATTTAACCAGTATGCAAACTATCGATTTCTATATTCTTTTTGAACAAAAGCCTGAAGCAGAAAAATTTGCTGAAGCCATTACAAGTGATGAACTTGCCCCTTCAACAGAGTTAGCCAAATGCCCAGATACAGGGGTGTGGGAAGTAATTACTCGTGTGAAGATGGTGCCAGATCACAGCTTACTTAGCCAAACAGAACAATACTTAGAAAGCATTGCTAATAGCCATAATGGTTATGGCGATGGTTGGGGGTTGATGGCCGAAGAAGAATAAGCCATTCCCGCAATCTCGTAAGGGGATCAATTTAATTGATTCGCCTTACGAAAATTGCCCTGATAATCAAATAGCTTTTCAGCCACTTTCCAACCGTATTTTTTATTTTTACGCGCAATCACAAAATCGGGTGCAAGTAGTTGCTGTTGTAAATTGACAACCTGCTCCGCGCTTTGCCAATCTATTGGGGTAAAACCAGGTGCTGCTCGCTTACCAAACTGCTTATTAAAAATAAAACGTCCGGTGTCATTTGCTAAGTTAAATACCTCATCACAACTGGCTCCATCTTCATCATAATAGCTAATTTTAAGTAACCCTTTTGCGAGCACCTGAGCTGACAAACCACTACACCTCAATACCAAGGCATCTTTTAAATTTAGTGCTTCTCGTAGTTTATCATCAGGGTCTGCCATCATAGCACCACAGGACTGACACTGCCTTGCAGCAATATCATTTTGTTCACCACACTGCTCACATTCTTTAAACCGAAAACGATAATCGCACTGTACTTGTTCTTCACCATCGTCCAGCAAGCCTTGGCAGCGCCTACCAAAATGCTCAACCACTTTGCCTTCGCTGTCTGTTTTACCCCAAAATATATTCGCAAATCCACAGCCTGGACACGGCACTTGAACAGGCTCATTATCACTTTGCGCTTTTTTACTGCCGACCTCAGGGTAAAATAAATCAAAGCCGTTACCTGCATAATCAATCACTAAGCAGTCTTTTTTTCCTTCGCTTAAACGAAGGCCTCGACCAACAATCTGTTGGTATAAACTGACCGACTCAGTGGGACGTAAAATCGCAATATAATCGACATGAGGCGCATCAAAACCCGTCGTGAGTACGGATACATTTACTAAATATTTTATTTGTTTTGCTTTAAATTGATTAATAATTCGGTCACGCTCGTTATTATCAGTATCACCCGTGATAAGTGCCGTACTATCCTCAGGTAAGTAACTGGTAATTTCTTTGGCGTGCATTACGGTTGCTGCGAAGATCATCACGCCATGACGCTGTTCACTGTATTCTATAACTTGCTTGATAATCGCTTTTGTTGCGCGTGTATTATCTTTCAATAACGCATTCATATTCTCAATACTATACCGACCAAATGAATCAATCGGTAATGATGAAAAGTCATAATGGCTAATGGCTGCATCGACTTCATGGGGCGGCGTTAAATAGCCGTTCTTGATCATATAGCGCAGTGGTAGCTCAAAAATACACTTTTTAAACGGTGCACCTTTATCACCTCTAACAAAACCATGATAGTGATGATGGTAAATCCAACCCATCCCCATACGAAATGGTGTTGCGGTTAAGCCAAGTACTTTAAGATTGGGATTTTGTTTTTTTAGACTCGCTATCACCTGCCCGTACTGACTTTGTTCATCACCGCTTACACGGTGGCATTCATCAATGATCAACAAAGAGTAAGCATCAGTGAGCTTTTCTGTATTGCGTGCTAGTGATTGTACACTTGCAAAGGTGACTTGCTCTGTTAAAGACTTTTGCTTTAACCCCGCAGAAAAAATACTCGCCTTAAAACCAAAGCTCATATATTTCTCGGCGTTTTGCTCTACTAATTCTTTAACATGCGCGAGCACCATAATCTTTTGTTTAGCAATGCGCGCAAGTTCAGCAATAACAAGGCTTTTTCCAGCCCCTGTTGGTAAAACAATCAGCGCGGCGTCGTCAGTTTGTCGAAAGTGAGCAACCGTGCGTGCTACGGCCTCTTGTTGGTAGGGTCTGAGTACGTACTTCATGTTATCGGACTATAATCGACATAAAAAAGGGAAGCATACGCTTCCCTTGATATTCTTTAAAGCAAAAATTAAGCGAGGTGTTTTGTTAAATCGACACCTTGAAATGCTTTAGGACGTTTGCCACGGCCTGTCCACTCAACAATTTCGCCATTAAATTCGATGCGGTACTTTGGTTTAACCTTAGTACGTTTATCTGTTGTTGCTACATCCTGTAGATCTTCTAATGTAAGTCCTTTTTCTTTTAGTAAATCGAGTACTTCTTTTTTAGCTTCTTGCTGTTGAGTATATTTCTCGATTGCTGCGTCAATTAGCTGTTTTGCTTTTTCTAATTCAGATAATGACGCAGATTTTACAAAAGATCGGATTTCTTTCATTGAGAGCTCGCTTAAAAATTAAAAGTTAGTTAAATGTTCAACACCAACTAGTATATGTTGATTTAATGAAATAATCTATTCAATGTTTATTATTTATCCTATTTTTTCATTATAGCCATAGCTTAATTTTATCTATGACATCATTTAATTCAGCAATTAACTTCTCAACAATTAATGTGTCATGCTGCTGATTAAAGCTACTTTCCGTTGTCACAATAAGTTCTGACAAAGGGGGGGATTGCAGCATGACAATTGCGCCTTTAAGTTTGTGTATTGAAGCAGAAATCTTTGCTGAATTTTGACTTTTTAAGTTTTCTTGTAACGAGCTTAAGTCTGATTGCAAACTGCCAATAAACACTTCCGCTAAGCGTTGTTTCCTAAAAGTTTGAACTATCTTGCCAGCCTGTGATCAGATCATCTATATTTTACTAGCCCGTGCAACAACAATGAGCAAAATCACAAACTGGTCTCACTATAATCAAGCCCTCGTTAACCGCGGTAATATTCGCTTCTGGTTTGACGAAAAAGCAACGCGTCATTGGTATAACGAATG
>NZ_JBECOT010000040.1:0-38273 GCF_040104395.1 Pseudoalteromonas sp. BZA4 | reverse complement strand
TGGCGCTTTTTAAACAAGATACATCTAAGTCAGCTAGTATGGCGAGGAAAAAGAAAATGGCAGGGCTAGACGATGATTACCGCTCAACCCTGTTAGAGTCTGGGATTAAAATGCGCTAGCCGTGATAGCGGGCAAGCCACAGGTGTGAAAGTAATTGATGCTGAATCTAAAAAAGAGCGTATCGAGCGAGCGAACATCATTTTTTGCTGTGCATCAACGGTAGCCACAACAGCCTTGTTATTAAATTCAACCTCTGCACGTTTTCCTAATGGTTTAGGGAACGATAGTGGAGAGCTTGGCCATAACCTCATGGATCACCATTTTAGGGTTGGCGCAACGGGTGAACCAAAAGGTTTTGCTGATGACTTTAATGATGGCGACAGACCCGTAGGCTTTCATATTCCGCGTTTTCGAAACCTTGATGATAGTGAGCAGCATAGCTTTATTCGCGGCTATGGCTATCAAGGATACGCAACACGCAAAGATTGGCGACGGGGCTTTAAAGAACTTAGCTTTGGTAAGGCTTTTCGAGAAGACCTTGCCAAACCTGGGCCTTGGCAAGTTGCATTAATAGGCTTTGGTGAATGCCTGCCTTATCATCGTAATAAAATGAGCTTAGATCCGGTATTAAAAGATCAATGGGGATTACCTTTAGTTAATTTTGATTGTCAATTTGCTGAAAACGAGCAGCGCATGCGCGAGGATATGAAAGCGCAAGCCGTCGAGATGCTCAGCAAAGCTGGTTATCAAAATGTACAAGCGTACGATAAAGGCTCAGCGCCGGGGCAAGCCATCCACGAAATGGGAACTGCGCGCATGGGACATGATGCTACAACCTCAGTGCTTAATCGTTACAACCAAATTCACAGTGTGCGTAACGTCTATGTCACTGACGGCTCGTTTATGTGCTCGTCGGGTTATCAGAACCCTTCGTTAACCTATATGGCATTTACTGCAAGAGCCGCCGATCATGCTGCACGAAATTATCAAAATGGGGTGTTCAATGGCTGATCTACAAAGGCGAAATGCCATTAAATGTTTAGCAGCATTATTCGGTGCGGCTATTACGCCAGTGGCTGCGACTCAGCTATTTGATAAAGTGGATGACAATCATTTTGAGGTGCTTAAAACAGCGGCTCACCGGGATGTGGTCACGCAAATGCAGGCGGTTATTTTGGAACTGGAGCCAAATGAACAGCTGTATTTTAATTTAGTCGCTTTCACAGATTTAATGCTAGCAAATACACTAACTACGACTGAGCGTACGGCATGCTTAAAAGGCGCAGAGCTGATTGCAGAAGGTGCTCTTTCATCGTCGCAATTAGCAGATAAACTCACAGGTTTATTTACTATTTCTTCACTGCAGCAACAGCGCATAATAGCGCAGCAAGCCTTATCTCTTTCAGAAGTGAGCCCTGATAAGCATGACGAGTACTTAATTTATAAGTGTATTTTTACCGTGCGTGAATTTTTGCTACTGGGCTATTTCACATCAGAAAAATTGCAGGCTAGTTAAATATTAAAACAACTAAGCCTGCCCATGTCGTTACTTACGCCAACTTGTTAGTTTGTGACCAATCAGTGCGTAATAAAGAATAAACGCATAGCAAGGGATCAACAGATAGTAAGCTTGTTGTGCATTGCCCGTATATTCTGCAAATACACCGTATACCAAAGGCAATAGCGCGCCACCTGAAATCCCCATAATCAGTAATGCCGCGCCGGTTTGGGTTTTATCGCCAAGATTTGCAAGGGCCATAGGCCAAATGGTCGGCCATACCAGCGCATTCGATAAGCCAAGTAATGCAACAAATAACACGGTATCTGGAAAACTGTTATCAGCAAGCCAAAAGAGCACTACGTTTGCAATCGCAGTTTGTTGCGGTTCAATCAAAATGATACCAAGTGAAAACACACAACCACTTAACGCAGAAAATATCAGCGCCTGTTGCTGACTAAAAAAGCGAGGAATTAATACGATACCTAAAACATAACCTAGCACCATAAAGCCCATGGTGTAAGAGGTGAGTTCTGCGAACTGCAATACCCCTTGTTCTTTGCCGTAAAGGCCAATAGTGTCGCCGGCAATGACTTCTGCACCTATGTAAAAGAATAGGGCTATCACGCCTAAAACTAAGTGTGGAAATTGCAGGACTGATTTACTCTCGCTGTTGTTGCTGGTTTTTGGTTGTTCAATATCAGGTAGCGGGGCCAGCATGATTAACGCCGCTAATATTGCTAATGCGATTGCCATTACAAGGTAAGGAGTAATTAAACGATTAGCCAGTTCTTGTAACTGTAATTGCTTTTGAATGCTGTTTAATTGAGCCAGAGCTTCTGGGCTAAAGTTGGCAATGTCGCTAAATACAATCGCTGAGAAGAGCAATGGAGCCACCACACCAGCACTCTTATTGAGAATACCCATAATGCTAATGCGCACGGCTGCTGTGTCTTTAGAGCCAATAAGCACGATGTAAGGATTCGCAGCGGTTTGTAATAAGGTAAGGCCGCTACCTAAAGTAAATAAGGCAACCAAAAACAACCAGTAAGCCTGAATTTGTGCCGCAGGAATAAACAACAGTGCACCAAATGCCATGGTACCTAAACCAAACGACATACCATGCTTATAGCTGAATATTTGCAAAATCTTAGCGCTTGGCAGTGCCATCACGGTATAGGCGATATAAAACACCAGTGTCACCATATAAGCTTCAATATGGTTGAGATCGCAGACCATTTGTAAAAATGGGATCAAGGAGCCGTTAAGCCAGGTTATAAAACCAAATAAGAAAAACAAGCCACCTATAATCATCATAGGCAGTAATTGCGTGCGATTGGTGTGTTCTGTTTGCTCTAACAGTGAGCTTTGTGTTGTCATTTTTGTCACCAAAGAAGTTTGTTGTGAAATAATCATAAAACAGAATTCGTAAGTTTTGAAAGTTTTATTTTATTTCGAAACTAAATTTGGCTTTGAAACTGTAAATTGTGTAATATTGAACTACAAATTTGAAAGCAGCTATTAAAACAACAGGCCAGCTATGCTAACCACAATAGAAAGAAGACAAAAAATCGTCCTGATGACTGAGGAAAATGGCAAAGTAAATGTTAAAGATCTCGCAAAGACCTTTGATATTTCGGAGGTTAGCATTCGCCATGATCTTAACGAGCTCGGTAAACGTGGCTTAGTTGTCCGTTCACGTGGTGGGGCAATTGCCTGCGATAAATTGGCTAAAGAGCTTTCGGTAAAAGATAAGCATAACGAAAACTACGCAGTGAAAGTGTTATTAGCGAAAGCTGTGGCAAGTTTGGTTGATGATGGCGACTCTTTAATTATTGATTCTGGCACCACCACAGAAGAAGTTGCCAAAGCATTAACCAATAAGCAGGGCCTTACTGTGATGACAAACGGCCTTAATATTGCCCATGTACTGGCAGATATTGAAGATGCAAATGTGTTTATGCTGGGTGGGCAATTGCGAAAGAAATCAATGTCTTTTTACTCAAATGAAGTCGAGCAAGCACTTAGTAAATATAACTTTAAAAAGGTTATTTTAGGGGTTGATGGTATCGACTCAGAAGTAGGGATCACCACCCATTATGAGCCCGAGGCAATGCTGAATCGCACCATGTGCACCCGCGCAGATAAAGTCATTGCAGTCACAGATTCAAGTAAATTTGGTAAGCGTGCTTTGTATAATGTATTGCCGCTTAAATCAATCGATGTGCTGGTTACAGATAAAGATATGCCGGCAGAGTTTGTTGAATCATTAACAAGCTTAGGTATCGAGGTGATTACCGTTTAACTATCTAGTTAAATAGAATTAATGAAAGGTGGCTTTTGCCGCCTTTTTTGTTATCCAAAATAAATCGTACCAGCCCACCGAAAGAAAATCTTTAAAAAAAATCATTATCGTAACTTTCGAAATTAAAGTCCCATATTTAAAGGCATTCGAAGCCATTTTTTTCATATATAAAACACATTTCGTAACTATCGAAAGTTTCACAAGGTAATTTATTGTTGCTAGATTGTTTCATTTTGTTATAGATTAAATATAAGGCCTTACTCATTACCATTTTTATGGTGAAAAAATCTGAACATTTAAAAACAGGAAATCATCATGGCAACAACAACTAGAAAAACATATTTGAGCGTGCTGATAAGCTCGATTCTGGCCTCATCAGTCAGTTTCGCTGCAACTGCTCAACAACAAGAAAACGATAGTAAGGTCGAAGAGGATGTTGAGGTTATTGAAGTTACAGGGATCCGTAGCAGTATTAAAGAATCAAACTTTCGAAAGAAAGAAGCAACGACGGTTGTTGATGTCGTTGTCGCTGATGACATCGGTAAGTTCCCCGATGAAAACTTAGCGGAAGCATTGCAGCGTATTCCGGGTATCACCATTACTCGTAATGGCGGTGAGGGGCAAAATATTTTAGTGCGTGGTTTAGGTGGCGGCTACAACATTACCACGTTGAATGGTCGTAAACTGGCTTCTGAAAACTCAGGCCGCGACTTTAACTTTGACACCATTGCTTCAGAGTTAGTGGGTGCGCTTCAGGTGTATAAGTCGCCAGAAGCACGCTTAATTGAAGGGGGCATTGGTGCAGTTGTTGATATCGAAACGCGTAAACCACTAGATCAAGACGGCTTTACCTTGAGCGCTTCAGCAAAAGGGATTTATGAATCGCGAACAGGCGATGTACATCCACATGCTTCATTCATCATCGGTGACAACTTTAATGATGATACCTTTGGTGTGCTTTTCTCTGGTGCGTATTCTAAGAAAACCTTACGTGCAGACACATACTCAGCAAGCGGCTTTTTTGACGAAGAAGAAGGTTGGGGAGCAGACAGCGCAGGTGTGCCAGTCGACATGAACGGCAACGGAGAAATTGATGGGCAAAGTGAAATATTTGCCTCAAAAATCCCGAGTTACATGTATTTTGCGAACGCGCAGGATGTGCGTGAACGCGTCGGTGCGACGTTAGCAATGCAATGGCGCCCAACAGATACCCTAGATATTAACTTTGATGCTCTTTATTCACGTTACAATACTGACGGTCATCGCTATCAAATTGGTTTTGTAAACTATGATGAAAGCTGGACGCCAGGCACGCCAGTGTTTACTGATGCAGAATTTGATGACACAGGCCGTGTAGTATCAATGACGCAAACCGGTAACACCATGGTGGAGCTACTCAACCTAACCAACCCACGTAAAACCGATACTTATCAGTTTGCCCTTAATGCTAAATGGTATCCAATGGATGGCCTAACACTGGCTGTGGATGTTGCCCATTCAAAAGCGAAAAACGAAAACGGCGGTGATAACCGCTTTATTGTTGCGCGTGGTTTTATAGACTCAATTGGGATTGATTACACCACGGGTAATATGCTGCCAGATGTGACCTTATCGCCGGGCTTAACTGCGGATCAATCATACGGTGCTCACTATAGCCGTAATACAGGTACTGGGGTTGAAGACACGGTTAATGACTTTAAGTTTACCGGTACGTTTGTGCCTGAAAGTGATTTTGTGACCCGTGTTGATTTTGGTTTAACTTACCTTGAACAAACTAAAAGTCAGCTTGAATATGCATCTAAAAATGCCAGCCAATTCAGTAATGGTGGTCAATATTTAGAGCGCGATGGCTATGAATTTGATGACAGCACCGTAGTGAATGTGGGTGACTTTAACCTCTTTGAAATCC
The DNA here is from genome assembly GCF_040104395.1 of Pseudoalteromonas sp. BZA4. NCBI lineage: Bacteria > Pseudomonadati > Pseudomonadota > Gammaproteobacteria > Alteromonadales > Pseudoalteromonadaceae > Pseudoalteromonas > Pseudoalteromonas sp. BZA4. The sequence goes on along the minus strand of NZ_JBECOT010000040.1, from coordinate 32,561 downwards.
CAAGTGATGTGTTTGTTGAGGCGAATTTCGATAACTTCTTAGAAGGCGAAAGTAGCATTACACCAGAGCCGTGGCCAAGTTTCGATTACGATAAGTTACTTGCTTATTATCGTTCAATTAATGCAGAAGCGACCGATAAGAGCATTGTTGCATCGCTAAATTCATCGGGTACTTATGAGGTAACCGAAGAAGTTCTTACCGCATATGCGCAAGTGACGCTCGAGAGCACTCTTGCAAACATGCCGTATATGTTAAACGTTGGTATTCGCGGCTCGCAAACAGAAGTGAGCTCTAAAGGGTCAGTGTATGATCTATCGTTAATTGACTTACAAGAGGATGGTAAACCACTTGAAAATGGTTGGCGCGAAACCGTTGAGCAATCATTTAAAGGAGACTACAGCAACATTTTACCAAGCATGAACTTCAAGCTTAGTATTACTGATGATTTGATTTACCGTTTTTCTGCGGCACAAGTGATTAGCCGCCCATCGTTAGGCTATTTACGCCCATGGCTTGCGCCAAACTTTGATACGTATCGTGAAGGGTTACCACAACTTTCGATGGGCGATTCATCGTTAACACCAGAAGAAGCTAATCAAGCCGATATGACCTTAGAGTGGTACTTTGAAGACAGCAGCTCGTTAAGTGGTGGGGTGTTTGTCAAAGACCTGAAATCATTTATCGATTACGTAGAAAGCCCCGTTGAAATTGAAGGTGTGCGTTACTTTGCATCTTACCCTGGTAAGAGTAAGTACGGTGCAACGATCAAAGGTGCTGAGTTTGCTTATCAGCAGTCGCTCGAAAACTTACTACCCGAACCTTTCAATGGCTTAGGCTTTCAGCTTAACTACACTTATGTTGACAGTAGCTACGATGAGCCAGAGCTAAAAGAATCAGGTTTGCCATTTAGAGGCATGTCGAAGAACTCATATAACGCCGTGGTTTACTATGAGCAATATGGTTTCCAAGCACGTTTAGCGTATAACTGGCGTAGCAAATTCTTATCGGATCCTGATGCATGGGGTGGTCCATATTGGATCTCTGATTATGGTCAGTTAGATGCCAGCATGAGCTATAACATCAGTGACCAATTCACAGTATTTGCCGAAGCAACGAACTTAACGAATGAGCGTTATTGGGGTTACACCAAGCGTACAGACCAAGTGAGTTACCTTGAGCGTTTTGGTACTCAAGTTGCCTTGGGTGTTCGCGCTAGTTTCTAATTTTAGTGTTGTACAAGCGCCTGTAAGGGCGCTTTTATTTTAAAAAGAGGTCGTTATGGCAGGAATTAGTGTTTGGCAATTAGCCATTATTGCCGCAATTGTGGTGCTGTTATTTGGCACAAAAAAATTATCTCGAATAGGTGGAGATTTAGGGACGTCAGTCAAAGGGTTTAAGCGTGCTATGCAAGATAAACCCAATGATGAAGCCTAGCTCTCAAGTACTTTAAATTATATTGCTACCCTGTTCAGGGTCGCGAGATTGATCGGCTTGTTCGCGAATATCATCGGCATCACTGCTAACGTCATCAAGGCTATGGTCGTCGAGTGATTTTGCCGTTTTTGGCTCTGCGCTTACATTATTGTTTAGCTGCTCGGTATCGTTTTCGCTATTTAAAATAATTCGCTCGCGAGCATCATCAGGCATGCTGATTTGCTCTGCTAAATAGGTATTGACCAATTCTCGCATTAATTGTGATGCCACTTTGATAGTACTGTGTTCATTACTATTGACCCAAAAATAAATGGTTAGATTAAGAGTCGCTGAGCCTAATGAATCAATTAACACTTGGCTTGGCGGATCATTAATAACAGCAGGGTTTTGATTAACCACTTTCATTGCTAATTGTTGGGCATAGCGAATGTCATTATCGTAGCCAATGCCAACATTAAAGTGACCCCGCATTTTCGGGTTCGCAGTGAGGTTTTTAATGACGTTTTTATACACGGTCGCATTAGGGATTTGAATGTGATTACCATCAAAATCAACCAAGGTGGTGGCGCGAGCCGTAACCTTTTTAACTACCCCTAAACGACCATCAACTTCGATAACATCGTCAATACGAAAAGGGCGCTGCACACTAAGCAGCATACTTGAAATAAAGTTTTCGGCAATATCGCGAAAAGCAAAACCTAAAATAAGCCCGACTAAGCCAGTCCCACTCATAATCGCCACGGCAAAACTGGTAAGCCCAGCAAGACGCAAAAATAAGTACACGCCAAACAAGATGATAATGATGCTAAAAAAGCGCCTAGTCACCACATGCAAAAGTTTACTTTCACTGACAAAACCAAGCGGTTTGATTAATAAATACGATAAAGGGCGGGCTAATAAGTAGCAAACGATGATGGCTACAATTCCGAGTGTCAGTGCAGGTAACATTTGCCATGTAGTATGTAAAAACTGCGTAATTTGAGAGTTTAAGTCTTGCCAAGATAAGCTCTCAGGAATTGCTTGTGACGTTACTGAAATTGTCGGTGTAAACAAACTAGCTAACTGATTCTTAATAAGTAAATAATAACTCATCGCACCGCTCCATGGACCTTTATACTGTTTTTATAAGCTTAGCTTAATGCAATTCAGACGCCATTATTACTGGCAAGTTGTTTGCAGTTTGAGAGTGTTAAAGGCAATTTTTTAGGTCGTTTATGAGTAAGGACAATCGAGGTTACCAAGCTCGCTCACCGATGGAGATCCCAATGCGAGGCTGGTGGGATATCAGCAAGCGGGTTTATCACAACCTATCACAAGACAATTTATCTTTTGTGGCGGCAGGCGTGGCATTTTATGCCTTGTTGGCTATTTTCCCTGCGCTGGCGGCTATTGTCTCTGTGTATGCATATTTTGCCTCGCCAACAGATATTTATGATCAGCTTGATAAAGTGATTGCCATTTTACCTGAAAGTAGCCGTGACATCATTTTGCTACAAGTAAGTGGCATCACTCAGCAATCACAAAAGGTATTAAGTGTCAGCGCCATAGGGACCTTGTTATTAACAGTTTGGAGTAGTAGTAAAGGCTGCCAAGCTCTCATCACTGCCTGTAATATTACCTACCATCAGCGTAACAAGCGCCAGTTTTTTATGGCATTAGTGGTGCGTTTTTTATTTTCGTTAGGTGCTATTGTGGTTGCGCTGGTGGCGTTATTGATCATTGGTATTTTGCCAATAGTGCTTAATTTAGTTGGTCTAACTGAGCTTATCGATTTAATGATTCAGCTTATTACTTGGCCGCTATTAGCCATTATTTTTAATTGTGCTTTAGCGTTTTTATATCGTTATGCGCCTCACAGAACGCCCGCCAAATGGCGCTGGATCACCCCAGGTTCAATACTTGCCACGTTGCTGTGGATTATCGCATCAATCGGTTTTTCATATTATGTATCGCAATTTTCGAGTTATAACGAAACTTATGGTTCGTTAGGTGGTGTGGTGATCATGTTGATGTGGCTTTATATCAGCGCATACATCATCATTTTTGGTGCGGCCATTAATGCTAGTGCTGAACAACAAACCTTAGTCGATAGCACCATAGGGCCAGAGAAAGAAGTTGGAGAGCGGGGTGCTACAGTGGCTGATAGATTAACCAGACAACAAAATGAGCATTCTTAAAAATAGAATGATTAGCGCTAATTTTACTCATGGTTGTTAGTTAAATTAGCGCCTACAATCATTTCATACAATTTACGGGAGTAAAGTTATGAAAGTGATTCAACAATTAAATAGCCATGCCACACAAGATGGTGACGGCGTAAACATCAGTCGTATTCCTGGCTTTGATGGCAAGTATTTAGACCCTTTTTTAATGATCGATGAGCTTAAGTCAGATGATCACAGTGATTTTATGGGCGGCTTTCCTGCGCATCCTCACCGTGGTATTGAAACCTTTACTTATATTATTAAAGGTGGCTTTGAGCACCAAGATCAAATGGGTAACAAAAAAGCGATTCGCGCTGGTGATGTGCAGTGGATGAGTACCGGTTTTGGTGTGATCCACAGTGAAATGCCATTAGCAGATGCCAAAGAAGGCATGCACGGCTTTCAGATTTGGCTCAATATGCCAAGTGCTGAGAAGCTAAGAGCACCACGTTATCAAGATACCACTGAAGCGCCAGCACCAATGACTCAAAATGAGCAAGGTGTTGAGCTTAAAGCGTTGGCAGGAAGCTGGCAGTTTGCCGGTGAAAAGCAGGACTCTAGCCTACAAGACCTTGCCGCTGATGGCATGCTTGCCGATGTAACTTTACCGGCTGGTACGCAGTTTTACCATGCACCATTAGCGCAAACTAAGGTGATGATTTATATCCATACTGGAGAAATTCATACTGAACAGGGCGGCCCAGTTAAAGCAGGCAGCTTATTGATTTTAGAGCCTGGCAGCAACATTGAGTTTAACTCGCAAACTGGTGCAGGGGCGTTAATTCTAGCCGGTGAGCCGCTTAAGCAACCAATCGCTCATATGGGCCCGTTTGTAATGACAACCCAAGCTGAGTTACAGCAAGCAGTGCGTGACTATCAGCTAGGTAAATTTGGCACACTATAGGAGGTTATTGTGGGATTACTAGTAAATGGCCAATGGCAAGATAAATGGTACGACACCGATAACAATCAAGGTGAGTTCAAACGTGAGGCAGCCCAGTTACGTAACTGGGTTACCGAAGATGGCAGTGCAGGGCAAAGTGGTGATACGGGCTTTAAAGCTGAGAAAGATCGTTACCATCTTTATGTCTCTTTAGCTTGCCCTTGGGCTCATCGCACTTTGATTTTTCGCCATTTAAAAGGCCTTGAAGATTACATTAGTGTGTCGGTTGTAAGCCCTGACATGTTAGAGCATGGCTGGACCTTTGATAAAGATAATCACAGCACCGGTGATGCACTTTTCGATAGCGACTTTATGCATCAAATTTATACGCGTAACAAAGCAGATTATTCAGGTCGTGTTACGGTTCCCGTGCTTTGGGACAAAAAAACGCAGCGTATTGTTAGTAACGAATCTGCTGAAATTATCAGAATGTTTAATAGCGCGTTTAATGGCCTTACAGGTAATGAACGCGACTTTTATCCGCAATCGTTGCGCTCTGAAATTGATGAAGTTAATGAGTTTGTTTATCACAATATTAATAACGGGGTGTATCGTGCTGGCTTTGCGACAACGCAAGAAGCTTATACAGAAGCCTTTGATAATCTCTTTGCCGCTCTAGATAAGATTGAGCAACGTTTAACAGCTAATCGTTATTTAGTGGGTGACACACTGACAGAGGCCGACTGGCGTTTATTTACTACTATAATTCGCTTCGACAGTGTTTATGTGGGCCACTTTAAATGTAATTTGCGTACTATCGAGAGCTATCCGGCGATCAGCAACTATTTGCGTGAGTTATATCAAGTTGAAGGTGTAAATAAGACCGTTGATTTTTATCATATAAAACGTCATTACTATTTTAGCCACACCATGATCAACCCAACTCAAGTTGTGCCAAAAGGGCCTGATATAGACTACGCTCGACCTCATAATCGTGGTTAATAGACCTTGATAACTAACAGTTTAATGGCTTGATTAAACTGTTAGTTATAACTATCCATGACCTTGCGGATGGTGTCGATGCCAAACATCACCTTTTGAATAAATGACTCTGAACTTTTCACTAAATTAAAGTTAGGGTGCTGAGACCAAACAGCTTGTAGTTTGTCATCAAGCAATATGGCTTGCTGATCAGATTCGTTTCTTACTGGGTTATTAGAATGAATACTCTGCCCAGATTTAGCAGCTGTTTCAAAAAAGATCACCGCATCATACTGGTTAAGTTCGATTTCTAGACTGGTGTTTAAACACTGAAAAAACTCATCTTGTTCACCGGGCCAGTAGGCAAGGCCATCTAAGCTACCACGATCACAAAGCATTAAACGATCTGGGTGCATGGTTCGCTGAATATGTTCAAGGTGTTTTTGTAAGCTGAAGATAGCTTGTTGATGGGCTTTGATAAGATGAGCTGAATCGCCTCGTTCTATTCCACCACTGAAAAGCATGGTCGCAGACTCTGGCACCACGACAATTTGTTTTGAAAACTCACGTCTTAATAGATCGATGGCTGTTGTTTTGCCACCACCAGGTCCGCCTGTTAATACAATCCTTTTTTTCACCTTACATTCTCACAAATTGCTCGTTTGTGTTTAAGGTAATGAAAACAGCTGGCAAAGAGAAGTAAAAAGCAAACATTACATGATAAAGATCACAACAAACGCAGTAACCAGCTGAAGCGGCTGACTTGTTTCAATTTACCGTCTTTGTGGTCTGAGTTATTGAGCGCTTCGTAGCCCATTCCCGCAGTGAAGGCACTGGCAATACCTACTTTACTTACTGCAAAGCGTTTTAAACGGTATTTGAATGCTTGATGGTGTTGACGTTTAAGTTCATCTTGTAGATCCATTTGTTGGCTTAGTTTAGTCACTCTGTGCTGTGGTTTATTAATAAAATAATCAATTAACATCATTCATCCCTATTAATATTCAGTAATTGACGAACGCTCTTGAGCGTATGATCAAAACCAATTTTACTGCTGACATAACCAATGTTTTTCCAAAGCCATGCAAGACAAAGCAGTTGTAATGCAATCAGTGAAATAGCGGCTAACCACAATGATTGGCTAAAGCTAAATATTGCGATACCGATAGTAGCAAGTAAACCAGCCCAAAGTAGCACCAAGCCGCCTGCAAAACAGACGAGTAGGATGATCGTTAAGGCGAGTGAGCGTGTTGATAAGCGCCACTCAGCAGCTGCAAGTTGTTTGCAAGTTCCAGTTTGTTTGCGGTAGTCAATGTATAGCTGTTTGCCGTAATCAGATAATTTAGCAAGATGATCTTGCCACTGATCAGCGTTTAACGGCTGTTCAGTGGCATCTTGCGTTTTCTCATCTGTAGATTGAGAAGACTGCATAACAATTACTTACGACGAATAAGAGCAGTTACTAACATGCCTGCAGCAAAGGCAATACCTGCTGTTGCAAGTGGGTTCTCTGATGCAAGTTGACGTGTTTTACCACTGTACTCATTAATTTTAGCGCGTGCTACAGCTTGCTTTTCAGAAAGCGTTTGAGCAGAGCTCGATGCGCCTTGGCGAACACTATGTTCAGCACTTGCTGCACGAGTTGAAAGTGCATCAACAGCGTGATGTGCTGCTTCAGTTGCTTTTTCTGTGAATGGCGCCTCTACTTGAGCCGCGTTCGAGTTTGCACTGCTATTAGTTTGTGTGCTTGAGTTCGATTTTGAAGTTGCGGTAGTCATAATCATTCCTTAAAAATTGCCATTTAATTGGTAGCTAACCTATCGCAACCTTCATACCAAATGGTGAAATCATTAAATTTCAATGTGTTAGATGTATTTAAATGGCGATAATTAGAGGTTTCCCGTAACTCTTGCAGGGTGATTAAGTAAAAATTACAACATTCGATAATTTTGTAATTATTCATTGGTTATTCATTAACCATTTTTCCCTAATACATCGCCAAGAAAATTGAAAAAATATTTTTTTTCGATGTTTTCCACTTTTTCCCACGTAATTCATAGGCTTTGCTTGAGGCCTTATTTTTTCTGGCTTCACAAGGCGCTTATGATGATCTGCTTACTTGACAAAATGGCTTGTCAAGCCCTAAACTGGAGCACTGTGGTAAAAAGTGGTTTTTAGTGGATCAAACTGGATCAGAAATAATCATTAACGATTAACAACCTATTTTTAAGGCAAGTTATGTTTCGGGGTGCGAGCTCTCTGAGTTTGGATGATAAAGGACGCTTTGCGGTACCGACTAAGTACCGAGATGCGATCTTGTCTGAAGATCAGGGAACGGTTATCTGCACTGTGGCCTTAAATGAACCTTGTTTGTGGTTATACCCGCTAGCTGAATGGCTCGAAATTGAAGAACGATTATTAAAGATTTCGAACATGAATCCACGCGCTCGCCGTATGCAACGTATGCTGCTCGGTAACGCTACAGAGTATCAACTAGATAAAAATGGCAGAATTTTGCTGGCGCCGTCGTTACGCGCACATGCAGAACTTGGAAAAAAAATCATGTTGGTTGGCTTGATGAACAAGTTTGAAATTTGGGATGAAGATCGTTGGCATGAACAAATGCGCCAAGATACTGAAATTGAACGCCTAGGCGATTTTGAGGCGAATCCTGAGTTCGATAATTTCTCACTCTAACCACAATAATAAAAAGGCAAAAAATAGCTAATGACAGCGCAATTTGAACATGTCTCTGTACTGATGGACGAAACCATAGATGCTTTGGATATTAAACCCGAAGGCATTTACATGGATGGCACATTTGGTCGCGGTGGGCACTCTGGGCAAATTCTTGCGCGTTTAAGTGAGCAAGGTCGTTTACAAGCAATTGACCAAGATCCACAAGCTATTAAAGCCGCCGAAAAGTTTGCTGATGATGCACGTTTTTCGATTGCCCACACTCGTTTTTCAAACCTTAAAACAGTTGCTGAAGATAACGATTTAATCGGTAAAGTTGACGGTATTTTGTTAGATATCGGTGTTTCTTCGCCACAGCTTGATGATGCTGAACGCGGTTTTAGCTTTATGAAAGATGGCCCGCTTGATATGCGCATGGACCCAACCAGTGGTCGCAGTGCTGCACAATGGCTAGCTGAAGCTGAACTTGAAGATATTACCCATGTGATTAAAACCTACGGCGAAGAAAAGTTTGGTCGCCGTATCGCTCATAAAATAATTGAAACACGTGAGCACACTGCAATCACAAGCACTAAGCAGCTTGCTGACTTAGTCGATGAAGCGGTGCCAGTGAAAGATAAACACAAACACCCGGCTACACGTACATTCCAAGCGATCCGTATTTATATCAACAGTGAACTTGAAGAAATTCAAACTGCATTGCAAGCCGCTGTTGACGTTTTAAAACCAGGTGGGCGCCTAGTCGTTATTTCGTTCCACTCGTTAGAAGATCGCATTGTTAAGCAGTTTATAAAAAAACAGAGTAAGGGAGAGGCGATACCCAGAGGTCTGCCTTTGACTGACGCACAAATAAATAAAGACCTGACGTTAAAGGCAGTGGGTAAAGCCATTAAGCCGAGTAAGGCGGAAATAGAAGCAAATCCGCGTTCACGTAGTTCGGTGTTAAGGGTTGCTCAGAGGTTGTAATGAAAGCCAAAGCGACACATCGCCAACCTAATTTATTTGTAGAGATTTTTAAAGGCCTAGGAGCTAATAAGCTGACCTTGGCCTTGTTGGTTGTGATTCTGGCTTCAAGCTTGAGTGTGGTTCAAGTGACGCATCTAGCGCGTCAACAATTGATAGAACAAGATAAATTATTGCAAGAGCGTGATGAACTCGATCTTGAGTGGCGTTACTTGCTTGTAGAAGAAGAGTTTTATTCTCAGCATGCGCGCATTGAAGAAGTGGCAACCATGCAATTAGAAATGAAACGACCAACTAGTAAAGATGAACAGGTGGTGGTACTGCAATGAGAAGCAGAGGGAAAAAGCCAACGAATACCTTAATCACATGGCGTTTTTCGCTGGTGTGCTCGGTGGTGTTCTTAGTATTCATGTCGCTGGTTGCGCGAGCCGCATTTTTACAAGTGATTGAGCCAGACAAAGCGCGCTCAGAAAGTGATAAACGTACTGTGCGAGTTGAAAAACAACATGTACAGCGTGGCATGATCTTCGATCGCAATGGTAAAGAGTTGGCAGTCAGTGTGCCTGTGGTGAGTGTGTATGCTGATCCTAAAGCGCTACATAAATCACTGATCAGCAAGGTACTACGTCAGGCCCGCAAAAACGGCGAGGATCAACAAGCGCTTGCTGAAAACACCGCTGAATTAAATAAACGTATTGCCACTTACTACAATAACGATATTCGTTGGCGTGAGCTTGCCGATGTGCTGCGTATTGACCCTAGTAAAATTAACTCTCGCCTTCGTGACAACCCAAAGCGTCGCTTTGTTTATTTAAAACGTCAAGTTACTCCTGCTGTAGCTAACTACATTGGTGACCTTCGCTTACCAGGCATCCATTTGCTCGATGAATCAAAACGTTATTACCCAGCAGGTGAAGTAACTGCTCATGTTATTGGCTTCACTAATATTGATGGTCATGGTATTGAAGGCATTGAAAAGCTATATGAGAAATCGTTAACCGGTGTTGAAGGTCAGCGTACTATTCGTAAAGATGCGCAAGGCCGTGAAGTAGAAGTTCTTGATGAGCGTGAGCGTGTAGAGCCAGAGAATATTCATTTAAGTATCGACCAGCGTATTCAAGCAATTGCTTATAAAGCAGTGAAATCAGCGGTGTTATCGTACAAAGCGACCTCAGGTTCAGCCATGGTTGTGGATGTTAAAACCGGTGAAGTGTTGGCTATGGTAAATAGCCCATCGTTTAACCCAAATAACTTATCAGATGCTGCGCCGCATAAGCGTCGTAACCGTGCCATCACCGATTTGTTTGAGCCTGGCTCAACTGTTAAGCCGCTAGCCATTTTAGCTGGTTTAGACTACGGCGTAATTCAACCGGATTCAATTGTTGATACTTACCCTGGCTGGATGCGAGTAGGTGGAAGCCTTGTGCAAGATACTCGTAATCATGGTGAGATGACGTTAAGAGAGATCTTAAAGTATTCAAGCAATATGGGTGTGACTAAGGTCAGCCAAGAGTTACCAAAAGATTACTTTGTTGGTCTTTATCAAAAAGTTGGTTTTGGCAGCGACAGTGGTACGGGCATGGTTGGTGAAAGCAGTGGTTTATTTTATCCAAATCGCCGCTGGTCTGATCATGAAATTGCCGCACTATCATTTGGTTACAACTTAGCAGTAAGTACCGCACAAATGGCGCGTTTTTATGCCATGTTAGGTTCTGGCGGCGTTATGCGCCCATTGACTGTACTTAAACAAGAGTCGGTACCAGAAGGTGAACGCGTTTTTCAACAAAAAGATGTTGAAGCTGTTGTTCACATGATGGAAAGCGTGTTTGAGAAAGGTGGAACTGCACAAAAAGTTCACGTTGATGGTTATCGTGCTGCAGGTAAAACAGGTACCTCTAAAAAAGCCGCTGTTGGTGGTTACGGTGACGAATACGTTGGTTATTTTGCTGGTATCGCACCTGCAAGCAACCCGCGTTTAGCGGTAGTAGTATTGATTAATGAGCCGGGTGGAGATGTTTATTACGGCGGTGCGACGGCAGGTCCTGCATTTGCAGAGATTGTCTCCAATGCCTTAAGAATTCTAAACGTTGCACCGGACAAAGATGCGGTTGCGTACGTAGAAGGCAAAGATAACGATGCGTGATTTAAAACCGATTCTTAATCATATTGATGTTGAGGCCAATAGTTTAGTGGTCAATCAACTACGTCTTGATAGCCGAGATGTAAAAGCTGGCGATGTGTTTGTCGCCATAAAAGGTCATCAGCTTGATGGCGGACAGTTTATTGAAAAAGCCATTGAAAATGGTGCGGTGGCAGTTATTGCTGACCGTTTATGTGAGTTCGAAAGTGACTTTGAACCACTTTATTTAGTTACCGATTTAGCGAAAAAGCTGCCTGCACTTGCAGCTGCTTTTTACCAGCAACCATCAAAGCAGTTGGATTTAGTGGGTGTGACAGGCACCAATGGCAAGTCAACGACCACAGCGATGATCGCGCATTTAGCACAGCACTGTCATAAACGTGCGGCTGTGATTGGTACGCTCGGTTATGGGCACCCTGATAACCTGACTGAGCTTGCAAACACCACACCATCGAGCGTTGATTTACAGCGTATTTTATCTGAACTTGTAACAGAACAGCATGATGTTGTGGCTATGGAAGTCTCATCTCATGGCTTAGTTCAGCAACGTGTTGATCAGTGTAAATTTAAAGCCGCTGTGTTTACTAACCTTTCGCGTGACCACTTAGATTATCACGGCACGATGGATGCCTATGGTGATGCGAAGTTGATGTTAATGCGTGACCATATGCCTGAGCTTGTGGTGCTTAATCAAGATGATGCGCAAGTTGAAGCATGGTTAGAAAAATACGACTTCAATAACCTAATTTGTTACGGCCATAAAAACCTAACGCCTAAAAATGCGCGTTTTGTTTATTTCAGCGATGTAACATATGATAATGCCGGTATATCGGCGAAGTTCGATACCAGTTGGGGACAGGTTGAAGTTAATTGCACCCTGTTTGGCGAGTTCAACTTATATAATTTAGCCGCTGCAATGGCTACTTTATTAGGTATGGGTTACCCACTTGATTTACTCGTTGAAGGGTGTAAATCATTGCAGCCTGTTGCTGGGCGCATGCAGGCATTTAGTGCGCCAGGTCAACCGACTTGTATTGTTGACTATGCCCATACTCCTGATGCGTTAGCACTAGCATTACAAGCATTGCAAAAGCATGTTCCAGGTGGCGTCAGCTGTGTGTTTGGCTGTGGTGGTGACCGTGATAAAGGCAAACGTCCGATGATGGCAAAAGCTGCTGAAGCTAATGCAGACCGTATTATTGTCACCAGTGATAACCCAAGAAGTGAAGACCCAGACGCAATTATTGCTGATGTGATTGCAGGGCTTGAGCAGCCTGAACGCGCACATTGTGAAGCAGACCGCGCGCAGGCTATTAGTTATGCCATTGCGCAAGCAGGTGCTGATGATGTCATTCTAATTGCGGGCAAAGGCCACGAAGACTATCAAATTATTGGCGACCAACGAATCGACTTCTGCGATCGTCAATATGTACAACAACAATTAATAGAAAAATCGCAAGGGGCGCAGTTATGATCCCTATGGATTTTGATTGGCTAGCTAAAGTTCTAGCAACAGATTACCAAGGTGGTAATCAAACGGTAAAAAATATTAACACTGACACCCGTACTTTGTGCGATGGTGAAGTGTTTTTAGCGCTACAAGGGCCTAATTTTGATGGTCATAAATTTGTTGCGCAAGCTAAAGAAAAAGGCGCGATAGCTGCCATCGTAGCACGTCCTGTTAACGTCGATATTGTGCAGTTTGTGGTCAGTGATACACGAATTGCGCTTGGCCAAATTGGCGCAGCTGTGATGGCACAGGTTGCACCAAAAACAATTGCTATCACAGGTAGTGTAGGTAAAACGACCGTTAAAGAAATGTGTGCGGCGATTTTATCTGGTCACGGTGAAGTACTGGCAACAAAAGGCAACTTTAATAATGACATTGGTGTACCACTGACGTTATTACGCCTTGAACCACAGCACCAATATGCGGTGATTGAATTAGGTGCCAACCACATTGGTGAAATAGCTTACACAGTAGCAATGACGAAACCTGATGTTGCTGTGGTATGTAATGTTGCAGCTTCTCACTTAGAAGGCTTTGGCTCACTACAAGGTGTAGCAACGGCCAAAGGCGAAATCTATGACGGCTTAAAGCCTGATGGTGTTGCTGTAGTTAATTGCGACAGTGATTATGCCGATTTTTGGCTTGATAAATTAACTGATCGCAACGTAAAACGTTTTTCTACTAGCAAACAATTAGATTATTGGGCAGAAGATGTGGTGCTTGATGAGCAAGCCCGTGCTTCTTTTGTGCTTTGTAATAAAGATAAAAAAGTACCTGTCACTCTGGCATTACCGGGCAAACATAATATTGCTAATGCGTTAATAGCCACCGCGTTAACCACTGAGCTGGGTGTAAGCCTCGAAAGTGTTGCATCGGCGCTGGCAACCATGGGTGAAGTTAAAGGTCGTGTAAACGTCCTTAAAGTGTCAGACACATTGACGGTTATTGATGATACCTACAACGCGAATGTGCAATCGGTTAAAGCGGCAATTGATTTATTAAGCGATATGCCGGGGCGTCGTATTTTTGCGTTAGGTGATATGGGCGAGCTTGGTGAAGAAGCGCGTTTTTATCATCAACAAGTCGGTGAATATGCACAGCAAAAAGGCATTGATGAACTTTATAGCTTAGGCGTACTAAGTAAATCAGCCAGTGATGTATTTGAAAAGCCAAACCGCCACTTCTCAAGCCGTGAACAATTATTACAACAATTACAAAGTGAACTTGCTCAATCGACGCAAAAAACCACAGTTGTTGTAAAAGGTTCGCGCAGTTCTCGTATGGAGCTTGTGGTCACAGATTTAGTAAATAGCCAGCAAAATGGCAACAATGGAGTATCGTCATGTTAGTTTGGCTGGCCGAGTATTTAACACAGTATTACAGTGGTTTTAATGTTTTTTCTTACCTAACGCTGCGCGCGATTTTAGGTATTTTAACAGCACTACTTATTTCACTTTATTTTGGCCCTAAGCTAATTCGTGCATTACAAAAAATGCAGATTGGTCAGGTGGTTCGTCACGATGGTCCAGAGTCACACCTATCTAAAAAAGGCACGCCAACTATGGGCGGTATTTTGATTTTAGGAGCGATTTTTACCAGCACATTACTGTGGGCAGACCTTTCAAATAAATATGTTTGGGCAACCTTATTTGTTGTGGGCTCGTTAGGTGTAGTTGGTTTTATTGATGACTACCGTAAAGTGATCCGCAAAGACCCTAAAGGCTTAATTGCGAAGTGGAAATACTTTTGGCAATCAGTGATTGCGTTAGTGGTTGCCAGTGCGCTTTATTTTACCTCGCAGCAAGGCAGCGAAACCTCATTAGTTGTGCCGTTTTTCAAAGACGTGTTACCACAGCTAGGGTTGTTTTATATTGTGATGACTTACTTTGTAATTGTAGGTACGTCGAACGCGGTAAACCTAACAGATGGCCTTGATGGTTTAGCGATTGTGCCAACCATTTTAGTGGCGGCAGCACTTGCTATTATTGCTTATTTAACAGGTAACGTTAATTTCTCAAGCTACCTACATATTCCGCATTTGCCACTCGCCAGTGAGCTTGTGGTTGTGTGTACAGCAATTGTGGGAGCTGGACTTGGTTTCTTATGGTTTAACACCTACCCAGCACAGGTATTTATGGGTGATGTAGGCTCATTAGCACTCGGTGGTGCTTTGGGTATTATTGCGGTGCTGGTTCGTCAGGAATTGGTACTTATCATCATGGGTGGTGTGTTCGTAATGGAAGCATTGTCGGTGATTTTACAAGTGGGCTCTTACAAATTACGTGGTCAACGTATTTTTAGAATGGCGCCTATTCACCACCATTATGAATTAAAGGGTTGGCCTGAGCCGCGCGTAATTGTGCGCTTTTGGATTATTTCAATCGTGCTAGTACTTGCTGGCCTTGCGACATTAAAGATCAGGTAAATGACAGTTATTAACGAGATTAAAAACAAACAAATTTCAGTGCTCGGACTCGGTGTAACCGGTCTGGGCATTGTGCGTTTTTTATTATCTCAGAATATTAAGCCAATTGTTGTTGATAGCCGCACAGCGCCGCCGGGTGCTGATTGGCTAAATGAGCATGCCAGTGAGTTAACGACCCACTTTGGTGATTTAGAGCAGGCAGACTTAGCCAGCAATGACATTATTATCATCAGCCCAGGTCTAAGCCTCGCGACACCTGCTGTAGCAAAAGCGATTGATGCTGGTGTTGAAGTGGTTGGTGACGTTGAGCTTTTTGCCCGTTTAACCGATAAACCAATTGTTGCGGTGACAGGTTCAAATGGTAAGTCGACTGTAGTTACATTGGCGTTTGAAGTACTTAAAGCGGCCGGTTATAAAGTAGGCCTTGGTGGCAACATTGGTACTGCGGTACTTGATTTATTATCGCAAGACTATGACGTGTATGTGCTTGAACTGTCGAGCTTTCAGCTTGATACCACACACAGCTTAAAAGCAAAAAGTGCCTGTGTATTGAATGTTAGCGAAGATCACCTCGATCGTTATCCAAGCTACCAAGCATACATTGACTCTAAGCAAAGTATTTATAACGGCTCTGAGCTTGCGGTAGTTAATGCCATTGATGTGGCAACGCATACTGCAAAGCAGCCCCAAGTGAGCTTTGCGCTCGCTAATGCAGATTTTGCCTTGGTTGAACATCAAGGTGAGCAATACTTTGCAGCACACGGTAAGCCAGTATTACCAGCAAGCTACTTAAATGTTGTTGGCTCACACAATCAACAAAATGCCTTAGCGGTGATGGCATTACTGAGCCCGTTTGATATTGCTAAAGAGCATTACCAGCAAGCGTTTAGTGCTTTTACTGGGCTTGCACACCGTTGTCAGTTTGTTGCTGAAATTAATGAAGTAAAATACTTTAACGATTCAAAAGCGACCAATGTAGGTGCAACTATCGCTGCGATTGAAAGCTTAGCTGATCAAGCAAAGCAACTAGTTGTGATTGCCGGTGGTGATGCAAAAGGGGCTGATTTAGATGCCTTAAAGCCATACTTAAACAACAAAGTAAAAGCGCTTGTTTGTTTCGGTAAAGATGCTAAAGCGTTAGTGGCTTTGACTGAAAAAGGTCACCTAACCACCAACATGCATGAAGCTGTGCAACTAGCAAAACAGTTAAGCAGCAGTGGCGATATCGTTTTATTAGCACCTGCATGTGCCAGCATTGATATGTATAACAATTATATGCAACGTGGTGATGACTTTGCGCAGTGCGTATTGGCGGAGGCAGTATGATTGCATTTGCTGACATCCGTGAAGCATTAACACCAAAACAATCGCCGCAACTTTATGATGTGCCGTTATTGTATTGCATGTTGATGTTGATTGGCGTTGGCTTTGTGATGGTAACCAGTGCCTCTATGCCAACAGCAGAGCGATTATTTGATAATCCGTATCACATTATCATTCGCCATGGCATGTTCTTAATTATGGGCTTTTTCTTATTTTGGATTGCCACTAACGTGCCTATGGATTGGTGGAAGCGCAGTAACGCCTATTTATTGTTGCTGGGTTTAGGTTTGCTGGTTTTGGTGCTGATTGTTGGCCGTGAAGTGAACGGTGCAAAGCGTTGGATACCTATTGGCCCAGTGGGCTTTCAAGTTGCTGAGGCCGCCAAATTGTATTTCTTTAGCTACATTGCTGGTTACTTAGTGCGTAAACGTGAAGAAGTACAAGAGAACTTAAAAGGTTTCTTTAAGCCATTAGCTGTATTTGGTGTGTATGCGTTTTTGATTTTGATGCAGCCAGACTTAGGTACAGTGGTTGTATTGTTTGTGACGACAGTTGGTTTGTTATTTTTAGCGGGTGCTAAGTTATGGCAGTTTTTTGGCCTTATCTTAACGGGTATTGCTGCAGTGGTAGTGCTAATTATCGCTGAACCATATCGTATGGCTCGTGTAACAGGCTTTTTAGAACCGTGGGAAGATCCATTCGGTAAAGGTTATCAGTTAGTACAATCGCTAATGGCGTACAGCCAAGGTGGTTGGTTTGGTCAAGGCTTAGGTAATAGTGTACAAAAACTACAATACCTGCCCGAAGCACATAATGACTTTATCTTTGCAGTGATTGGTGAAGAGCTCGGCTTTTTTGGCGTATTTAGTATTTTGATTGTGCTTGCTGTATTTGTATTCAGAGCCCTGTTAATTGGTCAAAAAGCGCTGCAATGTGGCAAAGAGTACGAAGGCTATTTTGCCTTTGCTATTGGTATCTGGTTTGCGTTTCAAACCATGGTAAATGTTGGTGCAAGTGCCGGTATTTTACCAACCAAAGGCTTAACACTACCGTTTATTTCGTACGGTGGCTCTAGCTTATTAATTATGACCATAGCAACAGGTGTACTTTTGCGAATAGATTTTGAAACAAAGATGGCGACTAAGCAGGCAACCTCACGTGGAGGTAAGCGATGAGTAAAAAATTACTTGTTGTTGCAGGTGGTACCGGTGGCCATATTTTTCCAGGTATTGCAGTTGCTGACTTTTTAAAACAGCAAGGCTGGCAAGTTAGCTGGATTGGCACGCCTGATAGAATGGAAGCAACGGTAGTACCTAAGCACAACATTGAGATTGATTTTATCAATGTGAAAGGTGTACGCGGAAATGGAATTAAACGCCTGATTAAAGCACCTTTTATGGTGATGAATGCGATTTTTCAAGCACGTAAAATTTTAAAAGCTCAAAAGCCTGATGTTGTTCTTGCTATGGGGGGCTATGTGACCGGACCTACTGGCATTGCAGCAAAGAGCTTAGGAATTCCTTTGGTTATTCATGAGCAAAATGCTGTTGCTGGCATGAGTAACCGCTGGCTTGCGAAGTTTGCCAACAAAGTGCTGGCAGCTTTTCCATCGGCTTTTGCAAAAGAACAATGTGAGGTAGTCGGTAACCCAGTCAGAGCAAGTGTCGCTAATGTCACTGCTAAGCAAACAACGACACCAATTAATGTGCTGGTGGTAGGCGGTTCACTTGGTGCACAGGTACTAAATGAGACTTTACCTGCTGTATTCAGTGAACTTTCAGCGCTAACAACGCTTAATATATGGCACCAAACGGGTAAAAATAATGAACCGAATGTGACTGCCAGCTATCAACAGTTAGGGTTAACTGAAAATAGTAAAGTCGCTGAATTTATTGATGATATGGATAGTGCATATCAATGGGCCGATTTGGTAATTTGCCGTGCTGGTGCGTTAACGGTGAGTGAGATTGCGGCAGCAGGAAGAATGGCCTTATTTGTGCCTTTTCCGCATGCTGTAGATGACCATCAAACTGCCAATGCAAAGTATTTAGTGACTGAGCAAGCTGCGTTGATTATGCAGCAAAGTGAGTTTAACCAAGCGGCGGTTGTTGAGTTATTAACGCCTTACGTAAATGCACCAGAAAAAATTTCAACAATGGCAAGTAAAGCAAAACAGCTTGCTATTTTAGATGCCACAGCCAATGTTGCAAAACGCTGTGAGCAACTAGCAGATAGAAGAGATTAGTAGTGAAAGAAAGCACGATAAAAGAAAACAGCACTCGTCCTGCAATGCGTCGTATCGACACTATCCACTTTGTGGGTATTGGTGGCGCAGGCATGGGTGGTATTGCCGAAGTACTTGCTTTTGAAGGCTACCGCATCACAGGTTCAGACATTGCGCACAGTGCGATGACTGAGCGCTTAATTAAAGTGGGTGCAGAAGTATTTATTGGTCATGATGAGAACAATGTAAAAGATGCCAGCGTGGTGGTGGTATCAAGTGCGATTAACGAGCAAAACCCTGAGATTAAAGCAGCAAAAGCGGCGCGTATTCCAATTGTTCGCCGCGCAGAAATGTTGGCTGAATTAATGCGTTTTCGCCACGGTATTGCAGTGGCAGGCACTCATGGTAAAACAACAACCACGAGTTTAATCGCGAGCATTTATGCACAAGCAGGCCTTGATCCAACCTTTATTATTGGTGGTTTGCTAAACAGTGCTGGGAGTAATGCCAAGGTTGGTAAAAGTGACTTTTTAATTGCAGAAGCTGATGAGAGCGATGCGTCATTCTTACATTTACAGCCTATGGTATCTGTGATCACAAATATTGAAGAAGATCACATGGATACGTACGGCGGTAGCTTAGAAAAAATGAAAGACACCTATGTTGATTTCATTCATAACTTACCGTTTTATGGTTTAGCTGTGGTGTGTATTGACTCTGAGGTTGCGGCAGAGCTGATCCCTCGCTTTGGGCGTCCTGTTATTACCTATGGTGAGTCGGCAGAAGCTGATTACCGCATGGTTGATTTTAGCCAAACAGCGAATACTTGTTCATTTAATGTTGTAAATAAGCAAGGTGAAAGCCTAGCTGTTACGCTTAATATGCCGGGTAAGCACAATGCGCTTAACGCGACTGCAGCGATTGCGGTCGCTAAAGATCAAAACATCGCTAACCATGCAATTTTAGAAGCGCTAACAAAATTTGAAGGGGTGGGTCGTCGTTTTCAGCATTACGGAAGCTTTGAAAATGAGCGCGGCAATGTCATGTTAGTTGATGATTATGGCCATCACCCATCAGAAGTTGCGGCGACGATTGCGGCGGTTCGTGAAGGGTGGCCAGATAAACGTTTAGTGATGATTTATCAGCCGCACCGTTATAGCCGAACCCGTGATTTATACGAAGACTTTGTCAAAGTACTGGCTGATGTTGATCAGTTATTACTGCTAGATGTGTATTCAGCGGGCGAAGAGCCAATCGTGGGAGCTGACAGCAAGAGTTTATGTCGTAGTTTACGCCAGCGTGGTAAAGAGCCATTACATGTTGCTAGTAACTCTGAGCTTGCCGGTGTCCTAGCAAATACACTGCAAGATAATGATTTAGTTTTAACACAAGGCGCTGGTAACATAGGCCAGTTAGTGAAAAAGTTAGCAGCAACCGAGTTGTCCATTGAACAACTAAAGCAGGTAAACGTATGAGCCAGTTAAGTGACAAATTTGGCAAAGTAGCGGTACTTTTCGGCGGCACATCTGCCGAAAGAGAAGTATCTCTTAAATCAGGCCAAGCTGTATTGAATGCTTTGCAAAGTGCTGGCGTTGATGCCATTGCTTTTGATCCGAAAGATCAGCCGTTATGGCAATTAAAAGAATTAAACATTGAGCGTGTATTCATTGCCCTTCATGGTCGTGGTGGTGAAGATGGTACTATTCAAGGTGCACTTGAGTTTATGGGTATTCCATATACAGGCAGTGATGTTTTAGGTTCTGCGCTTGCGATGGATAAAGTACGTTGTAAGCATTTATTTAAAGCAATGGGGCTGAGCACAGCACCTTACACAGTGGTTGATAGCCGCCATGAGTTTGATAGCCAAGCGATTATTAATGAATTTGGTAAAGTGATGGTAAAACCGTCACATGAAGGTTCAAGCATTGGAATGGCAGAAGCAAACAGTGCAGAGCAACTCGATGCTGCGCTTAACGCTGCATTTAAGTTTGATAGCCAAGTGCTTGTTGAGCAATGGATCACTGGCCGTGAATTTACTGTTGCTGTACTAGGGCAAGATGTTCAGCCTGTCATTGAGATGACGACGCCAAATGGTTTTTATGACTATCAAGCTAAGTATCAATCGAATACAACTCAGTATCATTGCCCTGCAGATATATCAGTGCAAGAAACTGAATTGTTGCAAGATATGGCATTAAAAGGGTTTGATTTAGTCGGTGCAAGTGGTTGGGGTCGTGTTGATGCAATGCGTGATCAGCAAGGTAACTTTTACTTATTAGAAGTAAATACGGTACCAGGCATGACAGAAAAGTCTTTAGTACCAATGGCAGCAAAAGCTAATGGTGCAAGCTTTGAACAATTAGTTGTTCGCATTTTGGAGCAAACCCTTTAATATGCATCCTTTTTTAGAAAAAGCGCAACAATTAAAACAGCAGCTAAATTGGTCGTTGATTTTTGGTGTGAGCTTTTTTCTAGTAGTGATTTTTGCATTAGTAAAAATCACTACAGGCGTCTCAGATTGGTTGGTAGAGAACAAAGACGCACAAATAAAGCACTTATCAGTACTTGGGCAACCCCAATATACTGATGAGAAAGCAATTATTGGTGCAATAAAAAAAGCCGACTTATCGAGTTTTTTTGAATTAGACGTAAAACATGTGCAACGCTTAGTACAAGGCTTGCCTTGGGTGGCAACGGCATCGGTCAGAAAGCAATGGCCAGATACCTTGCAAGTATACGTTGTTGAGCATCAAGCTGTAGCGCATTGGAACAGTGACTTACTGTTAAACCAAGCTGGCGAAGTGTTCCAAGCAAGTAGTGATAAATTACCTACAAGCTTGCCACAGCTATATGGCCCAGAAGGCAGTGAAATCGAGGCGTGGACTGCTTTTAGTCAATTTCAAGAAATGCTCAAAGTGAATAACTTAGAGCTGACCAGTTTAGCGCTTTCTGAGCGCTTTTCGTGGCAGTTATGGCTTGATAACGGCATTCGCCTGAACTTAGGCCGCAAAGAAAAAGCAAAGCGTGTACAGCGTTTTATTGACGTGTATCCGCGCATGGAACAACGTGCAGATGCACAAATCGATGTTGTTGATTTACGGTATGATACCGGTCTTGCAGTGAGCTGGAAGCCAGTGCAAGAAGAACAATTAGAAAATAAGAGTAAGGCATGACCAAGTCAGCAGAAAGAAACCTAGTGATTGGATTAGACGTTGGCACATCGAAAGTTGTGGCCACCGTTGGTGAAATCACCGCAGATAACAAACTAAGCATTGTGGGTGTTGGCAGCCAAGTATCGCATGGTATGGATAAAGGCGGCGTTAACGACCTTAACCTTGTTTCTGAATCGATTCGTCGAGCTATAGATGAAGCTGAGTTGATGGCTGATTGTCGTATTAGCTCTGTTTATTTAGGTATTTCTGGAAAACATATCCAGTGCCAAAATGAAAGCGGTGTAGTGGCAATTAACAACACGGAAGTGACTGACGAAGATATTGAAAATGTCATTCACATTGCTCGTTCAGTGCCTATTTCGGCAGAACGAAAAATGCTACATGCATTGCCACAAGAATACAGCATCGATATGCAAGAGGGGATTAAAAACCCACTTGGCATGAGCGGTGTGCGTATGGAAGCTCGCGCGCACATCATTACTTGCTCAAACGATATGGCAAAGAATATCGAGAAATGTGTTGAGCGTTGTGGCCTTGAGGTGGATCAGTTGATCTTTACTGCACTGGCATCATGTTATTCAGTACTCACAGATGACGAAAAAGAGCTCGGTGTAGCCGTGTTAGATATCGGTGGGGGCACCATGGATATCACCATTTATATTAATGGTGCGCTTCGTCATTCAGCGGTTATTCCAGTGGCGGGTAACCAAGTGACTGGTGATATTGCAAAAATATTTAGAACACCTATATCACATGCTGAGTCACTCAAAGTACAATATGCGTGTGCGAGTAGCCAAATGGCAAGCAACGAAGACACTATTGAAGTACCGAGTGTTGGTGGCCGACCTGCGCGTATTATGTCGCGCCATACCTTAGCTGAGGTTGTTGAGCCACGTTTTAGAGAATTATTCGAGTTGGCGATGGAAGAAATACGCCGCTCAGGTTTTGAAGACCAAATTGCTGCAGGTCTCGTCATTACTGGCGGAACAGCAAAAATGACGGGTGCAATGGAAGTGGCTGAAGACATTTTCCAAATGCCAGTCAGAATTGGCAAACCAATCGGGATTGTTGGTTTGACAGATTATGTAGATGATCCTTCGTACGCGACCGCGGTTGGTTTGTTACAATACGGCCGTACAATGCAATCGATGAATGCACAAAAGTCGAAAGCTGAAGGTGATAATAATTGGTGGAACCGTATTACTAAGTGGTTCCAAGGTGAGTTTTAAGACTCAAGTCGGAGAGTAAACATGTTTGATATGATGGAACAGCACAGCGAAGAAGCTGTCATTAAAGTAATTGGCGTGGGCGGTGGCGGCGGTAACGCTGTTGAGCACATGGTAAAACAACAAATTGAAGGCGTACGTTTCATTGCTGCGAATACGGATGCACAAGCATTACGTAATTCATCAGCAGATGTAACTGTACAGCTAGGTACACAAATCACCTCTGGTCTAGGTGCGGGTGCTAACCCTGAAGTGGGTCGTAACTCTGCTGAAGAGGATGCTGAGACTATCCGTGCCAGCCTTGAAGGCGCTGACATGGTGTTCATCGCAGCTGGTATGGGCGGTGGTACTGGTACAGGTGCTGCGCCAGTGGTTGCTAAAATTGCTAAAGAGTTAGGCATTTTAACGGTTGCTGTTGTAACGCGCCCGTTTGACTTTGAAGGTAAAAAGCGTGCTGCAGCTGCTGAACAAGGCATTAATGAATTGTCAGAAACTGTAGACTCACTTATTACAATTCCGAACAATAAATTGCTTAAAGTTTTAGGCAAAGGCACTACACTATTAGATGCCTTCGCAAAAGCGAATGACGTGTTATTTGGTGCGGTACAAGGTATTGCAGAGCTAATCACACGTTCAGGTCTAATCAACGTGGATTTCGCCGACGTACGTACAGTTATGTCAGCGATGGGTACTGCGATGATGGGCACAGCATCAGCGTCTGGTCCTGACCGTGCGCAAGAAGCAGCAGAAGCGGCTATCTCAAGCCCACTACTTGAAGATGTCGATTTAACAGGTGCTAAAGGTATCCTAGTTAATATCACTGCAGGTATGGATATTGCGATTGAAGAATTTGAAATTGTTGGTAACCACGTTAAAGCTCTTGCGTCAGAAAACGCAACAGTGGTTGTGGGTGCGGTAATTGACCCTGAAATGAGCGACGAGTTACGTGTAACGGTTGTTGCAACAGGTTTAGGCGGCGATCGTCGTCCACAGTTTGGTATTGTTGATAATGGCTTTAAGAAAGCATCAGGTTCTGATGTACAAAGCTCAATGAACCAAACAACTAGCAGCATGTATGTACCAAGCTTTGCAAGTCAAGGTAGCAGCGATGATGTAAGCATGTCATCTGCGTCTGAAAAGCAAGAGCCAGTACAACAAAGTACATCGAGCAGCTCAGTATCATCAAGCAGCACTGAGAGCAGCAAAAAATCTGATAAGTCAGAAGGGGGAGATTATTTCGATATCCCTGCTTTTCTTAGAAAGCAAGCTGACTAAAAAGACTTTTACTGGTTATTTTGTTCGATAAATAAACAAATTGGCAGCTGAATGTATTTATGGTACAATTCGCCGTCTAACTGTAACTATAAGTGAGCGAACCTATGATTAAACAGCGTACGATTGCAGAAGTAGTCAAAGCCATAGGAATTGGACTTCATAAAGGTGAGAAGGTCACTATTACTCTCCGACCTGCGAGCGCAAATACTGGGATAGTATTTCGTCGCGTAGACCTTGATCCGGTTGTTGATTTTGAAACAACACCAGAAGCCGTTGGTGATACGCAATTGTGTACCTGTTTGACAAACAAAGATGGCGTTCGCTTATCTACGACTGAGCACCTTATTGCGGCGGTAGCGGCAATGGGTATTGATAATCTAATTGTTGAATTAGACAGCTCAGAAGTACCAATCATGGATGGTAGTGCATTACCATTCATCTATTTGTTACAAAAAGGCGGCATTAAAGAAGTAAATGCAGCTAAGCGCTTTATTCGTATTAAAGAAAAAGTACGCATTGAAGAAGGCGATAAATGGGCTGAGATCGAACCATACGATGGTTTCCACATCGATTTTGAAATTGCGTTTGATCACCCAGCAATCAATGAAAGCCGCCAACGTATCGGTTTAGATATCACGGCACAAAGCTTCACTGAAGAAATCAGCCGCGCACGTACTTTCGGCTTTATGAAAGATATCGAGTATATGCACGCTAACAACCTAGCATTAGGTGGTAGCATGGATAATGCAGTTGTATTGGATGAGTTTAAAGTACTAAATCCAAACGGCCTACGTTATAGCGATGAGTTTGTTAAACACAAAATCTTAGATTGTGTGGGCGATATGTTTATGACTGGCCACAACATTCTAGGTAAAATCACGGCTTATAAATCAGGCCATGATTTAAACAATAAACTACTTCGTAAAATTATGGCGACTGAGTCAGCATGGGAATGGGCAACATTCGATACCCCAGTGACTATGCCAGCACCAGGCCTAGAAGTAGCGACAGCTTAATCGCAAGCATATTACAGTTATAAAAAATGACGCTTTAAGCGTCATTTTTTTTGCCAAACTATTATCAAGAATTATAAGCCTAAAATAGCTTCAAGCTCGACCAACTGATTGATTTGATAAGTTGGTTTAATATCCTCTGGTAGCTCAACTCCCGGGTGTTGTAACCAACACGTGTCGATACCCACATTGTGACCACCTAAAATATCGCTGGTAGCGGTATCACCTACCATTAAAATCTGCTCTTTTGGCGGATTCCCCATCAATTGAAATGTATGTTGAAAAATCTCTGGGGCAGGCTTTGCTTTACCGACTAACTCTGAAATAACTAGCCAATCGAACATATCCTGTAAACCGGTGTGCTCTAGGCGTTTTTGTTGTAACTTAGCAAACCCATTGGTAATAATGCCTAGCTTGGCGTGTGGTTTTAACTTTGTAAGCAAGTCAACTGCACCAGGTAATGGCACACAAATAGATGCCATAGCGTCTAAGAAGCCATCGTTAAGCTCTTTTGCTGGCACATCGAGTCTATTAGCCCATTCTGTAAAGCGAGTTATCTGTAGCTCACTGGCGGTAATTTCATGCTTTTGATAAGCAACCCAAAGCGGCTTATTGGTTGCTTGGTAATGATGATAATCTGACTCAGTAAATTCTACGCCGTAATGTGCAAACATCACTTTTAAACCTTCGAATGCATTAAAACTAAATAGCGTTTCATCTGCATCGAATAATACGTGGCTATACTTCATGGTTATCCTAATTACTGGTTGAATAGGGTAGGGTGTGAAAATGGCGCCATGGCCAATGTCAGCGCTTGTATATAAGTACTTTCGCGCGTGGCAAGGTGATTGGTTAATAAGCCAATAGCACCACCTTGTTGTTTGATATTAACGGTATTGAACGCCTCATCCATGACATCACCTAGTTCTTTACCAGCTAGCAAGGCATCGTAAAAAGGTTGCGGTAACGGTAGGTTACTACTGCGACCAACGCTAAATTGCTGCTTGTTTGCAATCACTACAAAGGCAAAGGTTGCAGCGCCATAACTAAATTGTTCTGCGCCGCCTTCCATTGCTGCATAAAAGTCGGCGTCAAAGTGATCTTGGCAATACTTAACACGGTTTTCAGCGCCGATACGGGTTTCATCTTCGCCTAGCGGCTGATCAGGCACACCAGAAGGTGCATCTTCACCTTTGCATTCAATGGTATGATTTGGGAAATAAAGACTAAAGACATGTTTAGCCGCGTTAATTTTAACGGGGTTCTTTGAACCAACAATAACACGTAAAGTTTGTTTCAAGCCGACGACTCCATTGTTTTCACCAGAGTCAGCAGTGTACCCGAGTGAGTTAAATCGGCAAGTCAACCGGGGCTAAATTTTCAAGGGCGCGTTTTTTCAAAATAATATCTTTGATCAATGGGGTTAACACAAGCTCCATAGCTAAACCCATTTTGCCTCCAGGCACCACAAGGGTATTGATACGAGACATAAAGCTGCCTTCAATCATGCTCAAATAGTACGGAAAATCGACGTCATCTATGCCACGAAAGCGAATAACAACAAAGCTTTCGTCTAAAGAAGGAATATCTTTTGCGCTGAATGGGTTTGAGGTATCAACCGTTGGCACTCGCTGGAAGTTAATATGAGTACGCGAAAACTGCGGAGTAATATGATTTATGTAATCGTCCATCGAGCGCACAATAGAGCCCATTACCGCTTCACGAGAGTGGCCTCGTTCAGAGGTGTCGCGAATGAGTTTTTGGATCCACTCAAGGTTGATAATAGGCACCATACCAATCAATAAATCGACATGCTTAGCAACATCATGATTCTCATCGACAGCACCACCATGTAGACCTTCATAGAATAAGATATCTGTATTTGATTCTAAGTCTTGCCAAGGGGTAAAGGTGCCCGGTAATTGGTTATAAGGGACCGCTTCGTCGAAAGTATGTAAGTAGCGTCTGATTTTACCTTGCCCGGTTTCGCCATATTGATAAAAAAGCTCCTCAAGGGCGCCAAAATCGTTAGCTTCTCGGCCAAAGTAGCTAATATGCTTGCCTTCTTGTTGTGCTTCACGGACTTTTTTATCCATTTCTGGACGTGTATAACGATGAAAGCTATCGCCTTCGATGAAGGCTGCATCAATGCTTAAGCTTCTAAAAATGTGCTTAATCGCATTGGTGGTTGTAGTAGTCCCCGCCCCAGATGAACCGGTAATAGCGATGATAGGGTGTTTAGCTGACATAATTATTCTCGTTATTGTTGATACCAGTCGGCTTGAATTGTTAACCATTCTAGCGTGTTAAATGGTCAGTTACTTAGCTCGATTGGTATTATCGTGCATAAAATCAATCAGTAGAAACTGATAAAAAACGAACACGTCCTAGTTATAAAGGTCGAGCATGGTAAGGTCAAGTGACTGGCGGATTAATTAACGCTATCATGGGCTGATAAAAATTAAAACGAGAGAACAACATGAAATTGATTTCGTCTTTACTTTTCGTCGCAGCAGGGACATTTTTTACCAGTCACGTACATGCAGCGATGCCTAAAAGCGAAATATTACTTGCCGAGTTAGACACCCCATATGGTATGCAGGTGTCGCGAGTAACAGATGATAAAGCTTATAATAATCAGCCATTTTTAGTTGATACAGGGCTTTACTATACCCATGAGGTTGTTGACGAAAATGGCCAGTCACAAACCGATATTGCGTTTTATGACTTTACATCTAAGAGCAGCGTGAATATCACCAACACGCCTGTCAGTGAATACTCGCCTACGCTGATGCCAAATCAGCAAGCCTTGTCGGCAATCGTGGTTGAAGCAGATGGCAAGCAAAAGTTATGGCAGTATCCATTAGCAGAAGAATCTGTTGCTAGCCGAGTTTTTGAATGGATTGAGCCGGTTGGCTACCACGCTTGGGGCGCAGATGAAGACCTGATCATGTTCATCTTAGGTGAGCCGCATACGTTGCAATACACTCGTGTTGCAGCTGCTAAACCGCGTGTCATTGCCGGTGATATTGGCCGTACTTTAATTTTTGATAAGCACACAAACAGTTATTTGTTTAGTTATAACAAAAACAACCAGCATTGGGTTGCACGCTTTGCGCCGCAAACTGAGGAAGTTAGTGATTTATTTAGATTACCTGAGTCGGTGCAAGACTTTGCTTTAATTGACAAAGACACTGTGGCCTATGCGGTTAATAACCGAGTTCATAAGCGCAGTTTGACTGAGCCTGAAGTGGTATCACAGTGGCTTGATTTAAGACGCTTTTGTGATGGTTCAATCTCACGGTTAAATTACAAACAGCGCAAACTGGCATTTGTATGTAATAAATGAGTAACGCTTTCCAACTCGTATTTATAAAAGTGCACAGCCCATTCATTATGGTATTGCATTTAAAGTCACCTCACCTGACGCTGCTGAGCAATTATAACTAAATTAACCGCTATTTTAGCGCAATAAAAAAGGGCCACATTGTGGCCCTTTTCGTATTTGCTTTAATTAGCGTTTAAGGAAGCTATTCACCGAGTTTAGCTCACGGTTTTTCAGTGCAATACAATCATTGATGCTTTCTTCAAGCTTACTAAGAGAACGTGCATAACCTGGTACTTCAGTGATTTTATCGTTGAAGAAGGTTTTGGTTTTCTCTAGGCTTTTCGCATCACAGCTTGCCGTCGTGAAGAACGGTAAGTTTGGTACAAAGAACGGCGGTAAGTTCTTAGTGATGGCATCATAATTGTTGTAAATCCACTCAATAAACAGTGCTTCACGTTCTTTACCATAGCCTAAACCACCTAATAACGTACGCATATCAGAGGCTGTTACGTTATCTGTTAAGCTGTACTCTAGAACCGCTTTTTGTAACTCAGGTTTACCAAAGTAACCCATCGCTGCCAGCATCTTAGTACGCACTTGTGGATCTTTGGTGGTTTTAAAGGTTTGCTTGTACTTTTTAAGTAACTTCGCATCGCCATGGTAAGCCGCAAGGTTTAAGTAAGTTGAGGCTAAATATGGGTCAACATTTTCAGGGTTGTTTAAGTACAGTGCCGCTTGTGCTTTTGCAGTATCAATGACTTTTTGGTCTTGACCATCAAAACCTAAACGGGCAATAACTTGCGCACGCAATTGCGATGCAGCTGCATCTTCACCTGCTTTTGCTGTTAAACCATATTGTTTAGCAGCAGGTGCAATGCTGTTACGGATAAACTTAGGCCATAAGTCACGGTTGCTGTCGTCTTCGAATACGCGTTTTTGAGAAGCAAGGTAACCTAACGCTGTGTTTGCTACTAATGGGTGAGCATCACTCACAAAGGCTTCTAAAGTTTGCATTAAGTGAGCCGCAGAGATAACACCTGCATCAAGTAATGAATCAACCGCAGAAAGTAGCGCTAAGCGTTCACGAACAGTTAGCTTATCTGCGGCATTTTCTAGCAGAGCATTAAACTGAGCATCATCTAATACCCAGCGGTAATAACCCATGGCACCTTGATCTGGGTAGATCCACTCAGGTTCAAAATCGAGAGTTAGTTGCTGTGTTTCTTTATTCAGCAGTACACTTGCGGTTTTAACTTTGTCGCCCGCACCATACTTAATTGCAACCGGAACATTCCAAAGTTGAGCAGGTGCATCAACGCCAGCATTTACAAAGCGGCTTTGGCTGATGTTAATTTTCTTACCATCTTGCGTTACTTTAATAAGTGGGAAAGATGACTGTTCGATAAACGATTTAAGAACACTTGCTACATCTTTATTAGATGCTTCGCCTAGTGCTTGCCATAGATCAGCGGCTTCTGCATTTTTATACGAGAATTTTTTCAAGTAAGCACGAATACCTTGCTGGAATGCCTCTTCGCCAATCCAGTTTTCAACCATAGATAAAACCGCACTCCCTTTACTGTAAGCAAGGCCAAGGCCATCCATGATATCAGCTTCAGTTTTGATTGGCTTACGAATAGGTTTAGTACTTAAACGCGCATCTAGTGCCATCACATGGTTTTGTGGTAAGTCTAAGTGCGACTCAAACTCTGGGTTGATTTGTGCAGTGATTTTCGCTGCCATCCAGCTTGCGAATGCTTCGTTTAACCATAAATCATTCCACCACTTCATAGTCACTAGGTTACCGTACCACTGGTGCGCTAACTCATGGGCAATGATTGATACATTACGCTCTTTTTTGCTACGCGTTGCTGTTGCAAGGTCTACTAGTAAAATGTCTTCACGATAAGTCACTAGGCCTGCGTTTTCCATTGCGCCAAATGGAAACTCTGGCACTGCCACTGAGTCTAGCTTTTTGTATACGTAAGGAATGCCAAAATAATCTTCTAGGGCTTTTAACACACGCGGCATATTTTCTTTTGCGTAATCAGCAAGGTGAATTTTACCTTGTGGAGTCAGTACACGGCCAGGGATTGGCATGCCTTTAATTTCAAGCTCTTCAAACGGGCCCACAGCCATAGCGACTAAGTAAGAAGGAATCGGTGGTGTTTTGTCGAAAAAGTGCGTTGTCATATCGCCATCAACTTTGGTTTTTAAAACCGGTGTATTGGCATACACTTTTTGTGATGTTGGCGCTGTGATAGTTAGCTGAAATGGAATTTTATAACTTGGCTCGTCAAAAACCGGGAATGCACGACGCGCATCGCTCATTTCAAATTGCGTGAAAAGATAAGGTGTGCCTTGATCTAAAGTTTTATATAAACCAACACTTTGGCGGTTATAAGGTGCGGTAAAATCAACTTTTAAAGTGTATTTACCTGGCTGAATTTTTTCTTCACAAGCGAATTTAACTTTGCCTGTTTTTAGCATTTCAGCACTTAGGTCACAGTTTTCTGCACCTAAAATTTTCGCCATGCTAACTGCATAATCAATACCGTTTAATTCGATATAATTCGTTGCTTTTAGAACCTCTAAAGCAATTTCGGTATGACCAGAAAAATTGTCTTTGGCAGGATCAAGCGTAAGTTCTACTTGTTGTGAGCTAGGCTTGGCAAGCTTTTCGATAACATATTCATTGGCATGGGCTGAGCTAACAGCAAGTGCAACACTCACCGTTAATAGGCTTTTTAAGAACATAAGTATCCCTGATTTTTTGTTGTTAGAAAGGCACCTGCTATGAGGGGCGAATCACCATGCTATCAGGTTTTAATTTGAACAGTAATAAATAGTTAGTAACAAAGTTTGTCAGTTAATTATGGCGGTCAATGAAACGCTGCCAATGCAGTTGCGGGTTTATTTGTCGTATGTTTTGCAGCACGGTATTTAATAACTGCATATCAGCAAAGCGTTGCTCGTTGAAATCTTTAAAACCAAGCAAGTAGTTAAAGGCGTCTTTGCAGTTGGCTTGCAGTGCATGAATTCGCACTTGTTGTTCAAAGTTGAGCCGTAAGCTGCTTATCGCGGTTTTCATACCTTGCTGATCAACAGTAGGAATAGCGCACTTTTGTAAATAACCAGCGCGTTCACCTTCACCCGAAAACCAAATACGTACTTTTTCGCTGTAGCGACCAGATTTAGCGGGTAAATCAAACATCAGTCGTTGCTGATTTTGCTCATTTAAATAGCCTAAGTATTGGTCAAGTCCTGCATCGAGTAATGCATTGTGGATAGGCACATAGCGGGGTTTTATCTTGCCATGTGTATGAAAATCAAAGCAGCGAATTCCATCAAGGGTGACAATATTATCAAGGGTTAAATGGCCAATTTCATCGCTGTAGGCACCGGTGTAATAGGCAAATAAAGGCAGCCAAAAGTGCCAATGCTTAGCTTGTTCACGTGCTAAACGCTGATCACCATAAATGTAACCATTATACAGGGTATGTAATTCCATGGCCGAAAAGGGCCTACGACCAAGATGGGACTTCAACCTAATACCTTGATAATAAAGATGTGTCGAAGAGTATAACTGATATACCCAAACCACCTCAAGATGCGAGCTTCAGTTGGAATTAAAAGCACGGCAAGATCATTATAAATTGAACTTATAGAGCAAGTAGTGATCAGATCAAGGCATAATAATTACTTGGTCGCATAAATATGAGCACTACTTTTCTGAAACATTTTAATTCAATTACAGATCCT